>JAFAHG010000062.1 GCA_019237315.1 Actinomycetota bacterium | reverse complement strand
TCGACTGGCGGCGTCGTCCCCGACGGTGCGGACGCCGTCGCGCCCGTCGAGGTCGTGACCGAGGAGAACGGCGCCCTGGCAGTGCCGGCGACCGCGCCCGGCGCGAACGTGCGGCCCCGCGGGAGCGACATCGCCGCCGGCGCGGAGGTGGTCGCAGCCGGAACGCGACTCGGCCCGGCGCAGCTCGCCGCGCTGGCCGCCGCGGGCATCGCCACGTTTCGGAGCGTACGGCGGCCACGGGTCGCTGTGCTGCCGACGGGGACGGAGCTGCGGCAGCCCGGCGCGACGTTGCGCGCGGGCGAGATCTACGACTCGAACGGCCTCATGCTCGTGGCGCAGGTCGCCACGGCGGGCGGCGAGGCGACGCGATTCGACCCGGTCGTCGACGACGAAGCGGCGACGCGTGCCGCGATCACGCGGGGGCTCGAGGCGGACGTCCTCCTCACGAGCGGCGGCGTCTCCGTCGGCGAGCACGACCTCGTCCGTCGCATCGAAGCGGAGCTCGGGGTGGAAGAGATCTTCTGGGGCGTCGCGATGCGGCCGGGCAAGCCGCTCGCATTCGGGGTGCGCGGGCGGTCGCTCGTCTTCGGCCTGCCGGGAAACCCGGTGTCGTCCTTCGTGTGCTTCGAGCTCTTCGTGCGATCGGCGCTGCTCGCGATGCAGGGTGCAGCCGATCCGCGTCCGCGCTACCTCGTGGGGCGCCTGGCGGCGCCGGCGCGGCGGAATCCGCGCGACTCGCTCCTGCGCGCACGCATACGCGTTGCCGGCGACTCCGTGTTGCTCGAGCCGGTCGCGGGCCAGGAGTCGCACATGATCGCGCGGGCCGCAACGGCCGATGCGCTCGTCTTCGTCCCAAACGGCGAGGGAGAGCTCGCGGCGGGTGCGCCTGTCGAGTACCTACAGCTCTAGGAGCGCGCGCCGTCGCCGGTTGGCGAGAACGACCGTGCGCACGAGCTCGCGGATCGGTCCACGCGGGCCGCGCTCGTCGGCGTCGGGATACGGCGCGTAGCGTCCGGCGGCCGCGGCTGCGAGCTGACTCGCCGCGGCCGCTCCGGCGAGCGTGATCGCGAAGGCCGTCGTCGAGACGTAGCCGATGCCGACGAGCTCGAGGAGATACCAGGGCGCGTCGAAACCGAGTCCGAACCGCCATGCGAGTGACGCGACGACGACGGACGGGCCGGCGAGGCCGACGACGAAGACGGCGAGACGAACCAGCACGTGTCGCGCGCGCAGCAACGGCAGCCGGAGCCACACGTGCAGCGCGGGCAGGACGAAGAGCAGCGCAAACGGGTTGGTCGCGACGACCAGTAGCGCGACGACACCGAGCGCGAGGAGCGCGACGGCCTGCCCCGCGAGGTCCTCCTCGGGTTCGCTCGGCCTACGCGGGGCCAGGCGGTAGCGCGCGACGAACCATCCGCACGTGAGTACGACTGCGAGCCCGACGAGGGCCGCGACCGGCCAGCTGCCCGCGACGCTCGTCGCAGGGTTCGGCGGCCGCGCGACTCCGGTCGGCCAGGCGCCGAGGACGCGGAAGAGCTCGAATGCAAGACCGGCGAAGAGCCAGAACGCGAGACGGCTGCGCAGCGCGCGCGTCGCGGGCGCGAGCCTGATGCGCCGCCGCCGCGTGTACGCGAACAGGTCGACCGCGCCGACGAGATACGGGACGAGCAACGCGATCAGGACGAGCTCGATCGCCCACCCGCGCAGGATGCGCGTTCCGAACCAGACGTAGCTCGCGGTCCCTTGCGCGAGCTCGAGACCCTGGTCGAGCGAGCCGACGAGCTCCTGCGCCGCCTGTCCGATCTGCGCCAGCGTCTTGAAGTGGAAGCGCGAGGCGACGTCGCCGAACGCGGGCGGCGGCCGGTCGCCGGCCGTCGTGATCGTCAGCGCAGGGATGCCGCGTGCGACGAACGGCGCCTGTTCGTAGAGCGAGAACGGAAAGCCGAGATCGACGAGCTGCGCGAGGAAGCCCGGATGACGTGGCCACGCGTCCGTCGTCTCGAGGAGGCGATGCGCTGCGGTGGTGACGAGCGTCGGCGCGGGCGAACGCGGCGTGTCGCCTGCGAGCTGCAGCCGCGCGGGGGCTGCCCCCGCGATCGCGTCGAGGTTGATGACGGCGACGACGCGGTTCGTGATCGGCGGCTTCGCCACGAACCGCTCGGCGCCGACACCGCCGTAGTCGCCGCCGTCGGTCGACAGGAAGACCAGCGTGTGCGTCGACTCCACCGCACCCTGGATCGGAGGCGCAGGGCGCGCATACGTGCGCGCGAGCTCGATGAGGGCCGCGGTGCCGGACGCATTGTCGTTTGCGCCGGGACCCGCGCCGAGGTCGTCGCGGTGCGCCATGACGACGATGGCGTCCTGCGACTTTCCCTGCGCGACGGCCCAGAGGTTCTGCAGCCGCACGCGGCCGAGGCCCGGGACGTCCTGCTCCCACGTGTCGCTCGCGGTCGGCAGGCCGAACGGCTTCATCTCGCGCGCGAACCAGGCCGCAGCGCCCGCGGCGCCGCTCGATCCGGGACGCCGGTCGGGATACTGCGTCGACAGCGCCGCGGCGAGGCGCGTCGTCGTCGCGCTGTCGAACGTCGGCGGGAGCGGCGGCGGCGGGAGCGGCGTGGGTTGCCGGATGCTGAACGCCGCGAGGAGCAGCGGAACGGCGAGGACGAGGAGCGCGGCGCGGTAGAGCCGCCCGTCGACCGGCCGTTCGATCGAACCTCGCCGTGGCCGCCGGCGCCGCCGAACCGGAGGCTGGGTGGCCGCCATCTCAGGGCTATAGTAAGAACGGACAACGACAGGCAGGCTGGCACGCGACCATGGCCGACTCCTCAACCATCCTGCTCGTCGACGACGAGGAAGCCGTTCGCAAGGTGTTGACGTTCCCGCTCGAGCGCGACGGCTACACCGTTGTCCAGGCGGGCGACGGTGAGGAAGCACTGCGGCGTTTCGACGACGGGCACATCGACCTCGTCGTGCTCGACATCATGCTGCCGCGCGTCGACGGCCTCGAGGTCTGCCGACGGCTGCGTGCGTCGAGCCAGGTGCCGATCATCATGCTCACCGCGCGCGACGATGAGCTCGACAAGGTCGTCGGGCTGGAGCTCGGAGCGGACGACTACATCACGAAGCCCTTCTCCATCCGCGAGTTTCGCTCGCGTGTGCGTGCACTGCTTCGCCGTGCGCGGACCGCGCGCGCCGCAGCGGACGCGGACGAGCGGATCGAGAACGGCGATCTCGTCGTCGACGTCGGCCGTCGCACGGTGGAGCGCGGCGGTGAGCAGGTACAGCTCACGTACGTCGAGTTCGAGCTCCTGCGCGCGCTGGCTGCGACGCCCGGGCGCGTCTTCAGCCGGCGGATGCTGCTCGAGGCGCTCTGGGGAAGCTCGGACTTCCGCGATCCGCGCACGATCGACGTGCACGTGCGCCACCTGCGCGAGAAGCTCGAGTCCGACTCCTCGAACCCCGAGTACATCCTGACGGTGCGCGGCGTCGGGTATCGCTTCCGCGATCCGTGAGCCCGCTCGGGGGCGTCGGGGGACGGCTCGCGCTGGCGACGCTGGTCGTCGTCGCCGGGGCGCTCGCGATCGTCTACGTCCTCGTCGTCCCTCGATACGAGACGTCGCTCGTCGACGCGCGCATCACGGATCTCGCGCGCTCGATGCACACCGTCGTCGGCCGGCGCACGGACACGTTCCTCACGCAGCAGTGGGTCGAGGACGTCGCGCAGCCGATCGCAAACGCGCGGGTCGTCGTCCTGAGCTACAACGCGTCGCCCCCCGTCGTCGAGGCGACCGCCGACTCGAACGGCGGCAATTCGCGCGACGTCGAGAACGATCCGATTGCGCTGGCGGCAGGCCAGCTCCACCGCGCGGTGCACGGAACCGTCGCACGCAACGAGACGCGTTTTGCCGAGGTCGCGGAGCCCGTCGGCACGGATGCCGTCGTGCTCCTGGCGGCGCCGCTGCACAGCCAGCTCGAGACCGTGAACGTCGTTCGCCGGAACGTCTTCGTCGCAGGTGCCGTCGCGATCGGCTTCGCCATCCTCATCGCGTACACCCTCGCGACGCTCTTCGCACGAAGGATCAGGCGTCTCGAGGAGTCGGTGGAACGGATCGCAGACGGCCGCTTCGACGAGGCGATCGTCGACCCGGCAGGCGACGAGCTCGGCCAGCTCGCGCGGGCGGTCGAGCGCATGCGCCTGCAGCTCGCGACTCTCGACCGCGCGCGGTCCGAGTTCATCGCCAACGCCTCGCACGAGCTGCGCACGCCCCTGTTCTCGCTCGGCGGGTTTCTCGAGTTGCTCGAGGGCGAGGAGCTCGACGCGCAGACGACGTCGGACTTCGTCGAGGAGATGCGCGACCAGGTGAACCGGCTGACGAAGCTTGCAACCGACCTGCTCGACCTGTCGCGGATGGACGCCGGGCGGCTTGCCGTGCGCGACGAGGAGGTCGACCTGACTGCGCTCGCGGAGTCGGTCGTCGGCGAGTTCGGCCCGCGCGCGCTCGCATCCGACCACACGCTGGCCGATGTGTCCGGCGATCCGGTCGGCGCGCGCGGCGATGCGGAGCGTGTGCTGCAGATCGCGCGCATCCTCGTCGAGAACGCCCTCGTGCACACGCCACCCGGGACGACGGTGCGTGTCGCAGCGACGAGCGACGGGGGACGTGCCGTCCTGACCGTCGAGGACGACGGCCCCGGCATCCCCTCCGACGCCTTCGCGCACATCTTCGACCGCTTCTACCGGCTCGACGGGACGCTCGCGTCGGGGAGCGGGCTCGGGCTCGCGATCGCACGCGAGCTCGCGGAGCTGATGGACGGCCGGATCGAGCTCGAGTCGGGGGACGGACACACCCGCTTTGCGCTCGTGCTGCCGACGGGCGCTGCGGCGCCGCGACGGCTTGCTGTCGCGGAAACGGCCTGACGCCGACACTACGATCAGCGTCGTGTCGACGCCGGCCCTTTCCGTCTGCGTCATGACGGCCGGGCCGGGTCCTCGTGTCGCGGCGCTCCTGCGTCTCCTGCGCGATGTCGCAGGAGAGATCGTCGTCGCACTCGACGACCGCGCGGATGCCGAGACGGAGCGCGAGCTCAGCGCGGCGGCCGACCGCGTCATCCGCTATCCGTACCGCGAGCCGGTCGACCGGCCGCTGCGCTGGCTCTTCGGGCAGTGCACCGGCCGCTGGGTCCTCAACCTCGACGACGACGAGATTCCGGGTGCCGAGCTCCTCGCTGTCCTGCCGTCGCTTGTCGCCGCGAGCGACGTGACGCACTACTGGGTTCTGCGGCGCTGGCTCTGGCCCGATGCGGGCTCCTCGATCGCGGAGCACCCCTGGAGCACCGACTACCAGGGGCGGCTCGTACGCAACGACCCGGCGCTCCTCTCCTTTCCGTCCGAGGTGCACCGGCCCCTCGAGGTGCTCGGCCCGCACCGCTACCTTCGCGCCCCGATCTACCACGCGAGCCTGCTCGTCGCCTCGCGTGAGCAGCGTCTCGAGAAGGCGCGCCGGTACGAGGCGTTCCGTCCGTTCCTGCGCGTCGCGGGCGGCCCGATGGACCGCGTGTTCTTCTTCCCCGAGGAACGAACCGGTCTCGGCCTCGAGCCGTTGCCCGAAGACGACGCGCGCATCGTACGCGAGGTGCTCTCGGCCCCGCCGCGTGAGGCCGCCGGTGTTGCACGATGTGACAACGCAACGGCCGACGAGATCGACCGCGTTTGGGCGGGACGCGAGCTCGGCCCCGCCGACCGCCGAGCCGGGCTCGAGCTCCTCGACGAGCCGCGGACCCTTCGCGCGGCCGAGCAGCGCACCTTCGACGTCGAGGTCGAGAATCGCGGCGGCGCGAGCTGGCCGCCGGGCGAGCGCGGCGACCCGGAGATCCGCCTCTCGTACCAGTGGCTTCGGCCCGACGGCGGGTTGCTCGAATACGGCCTGCGGACGCCGCTACCCGCCGAGCTCGCGCCCGGCGAGCGGCAGGTCGTACCGGTGCACGTCCGGGCTCCCGACCGCGCGGGGCGCTACCGGCTCAGGTTCGACCTCGTCCAGGAACAGGTCGCGTGGTTCGGTTGCGACGTCGACCGTGAGGTGGAGGTCAGGCCGACCCCGCGGGTGGCGCTCGTGGGCGGCGACCCGGAGCCGATTCTCGCTCGACTCGTCCACGAGGCGCCGGAGTTCGAGCCGGTCGTCCTCGTGTCGGTGCCGCCCGCGCAGCGCTTCGGTCCGCCGACCGCACCGGACCTGCGCGAGTACCTGCTGCACGACACGGTCGCCGGGCGGTGGGCCGACTGGCTGCCGATCCTCGCCCGCACGGCGGCACTGCGGCACGCCGTGGCGCGCCGCCGGCGCGGGCGCGAGGTGCGGCCGCTCCTCCACGGCGGGGAGGCATTCCTCGACACGCTCACCGCCTCGACCCATCTCCTCCTCGTCGCACCCGCACGCCGGGGCCTCCGCGAGCGGTGGCTCGAGCATGAGACGATCCATGCCGCCCGCCGCCTCGGCCTTTCGGTCGCCCGGCCGACCCCGGCCGACCTGGGCCTCCGATGACCGCCGCCGCGCCGTTTCACGGGAAAAAGGTCCTGATCACCGGAGGCCTCGGCTTCCTCGGATCGAACCTCGCGCGCGAGCTCGTGGAGGCGGGTGCGGACGTCCTCCTCGTCGATTCGCTGATCCCGGAGTACGGCGGCAACCGCGCGAACATCGCCGGAATCGAGGATCGCGTGACCGTGAACATCTCCGACATCCGTGACACACACAGCCTGGGTCCGCTGCTCCGTGGCCAGGACGTCCTCTTCAACCTGGCGGGGCAGACGAGCCATCTCGACTCGATGACCGACCCGTTCACGGATCTCGAGATCAACTGCCGCGCACAGCTGGCGATCCTCGAGGCCTGCCGGCAGCACAACCCGGACCTGAAGGTGGTCTTCGCGAGCACGCGGCAGATCTACGGCCGTCCGCGCTATCTGCCGGTCGACGAAAACCATCCCGTCGCGCCCGTCGACGTGAACGGCATCGACAAGGCGGCCGGCGAGGCCTTCCACTTGCTGTACGGCGAGGTCTACGGGCTCCCGGTCTGCGCGCTCCGGCTGACGAACGTCTACGGGCCGCGCATGCGGGTGCGCGACGCGCGGCAGACCTTCCTCGGCACCTGGATCCGGGCGGTCCTGAGCGGTGAGCCGGTCGAGGTGTGGGGTGACGGAGCGCAGCGGCGCGACCTCCTCTACGTCGACGACGCCGTGCGTGCCTTCCTGCTCGCGGCTGCCGCGGACGCGGCCAACGGAGAGGTCTTCAACGTCGGCGTGGACGGCTCGATCTCGCTCCTCGAGCTCGCGGAGCTGCTCGTCGAGCTGCACGGCTCGGGGCAGGTCGCGGTCGTCCCGTTCCCGCCGGAGCGGAAGGCGATCGACATCGGCGACTACTACACGCGCGCGGAGAAGATCCGGAGCGGGCTGGGCTGGGACGCCGAGGTTCCCCTTCGCACGGGGCTCGAGCGGACGCTCGCCTACTACGCGACGCACGGGGAACGCTACTGGTGAACGTCCCGTTCGCCGACCTCTCCCGCGGGGTTGCGGCCGCCCGGCCGGAGCTCGACGAGGCGATCGGCGCCGTCCTCGACGGCGGCCGGTTCATCCTCGGCGACCACGTCGCCCGGTTCGAGCGGGCCTTCGCGGACTGGTGCGGAGCCCACGACGCCGTCGGCGTCGCGAGCGGCACGGACGCGATCGCCCTCGCCCTGCGCGCCGTCGGCGTCGGGTCCGGCGACGAGGTGATCGTGCCCGCCAACACGTGCGTGCCGACGGTCGCGGGCGTCGAGGCGGCGGGTGCGGTTCCCGTTCTCGCCGAC
This sequence comes from Actinomycetota bacterium, assembly GCA_019237315.1. Classification (GTDB taxonomy): domain Bacteria; phylum Actinomycetota; class Thermoleophilia; order Gaiellales; family Gaiellaceae; genus PALSA-600. The sequence continues at coordinate 22,114 of JAFAHG010000062.1, read as the reverse complement.
GTCGACCCCGCCACCTGGACGCTCGACCCGGCCTCGGCGGCGCGCGTCGTGACGGCACGCACGCGGGCGGTGGTCGCCGTCCATCTCTACGGCCTCTGCGCCGACGTCGACGGCCTCCGCGAGCTCGGTCTGAAGGTCGTCGAGGACGCCGCGCAGGCCCACGGCGCGGAGCTTCGCGGCCGGCGGGCCGGGACGCTCGGCGACGCGGCTGCGTTCAGCTTCTACCCGACGAAGAACCTCGGCGCCTTCGGCGACGGGGGTGCGGTCGTCACGAACGACCCGGACACGGCGGCGCTCGTCCGGTCGCTGCGGGTGTACGGCGAGAGCGCCCGCTACGAGTCCGTCCGCCGCGGCTGGAACAGCCGCCTCGACGAGCTCCAGGCGGCGATCCTGCTCGTCCGCCTGGGGCACCTCGACGCCTCGCTCGCGCGGCGGCGCGAGCTGGTGCGCCGCTACGAGGCGATCCCCCTGCCCCGGCAGCCCGTTCCGGAAGGCTTCGGTCACGCCTACCACCTGTACGTCGTCCGGTCGGCGGACCGGGAGGCCCTGCGGCGGCGGCTTGCGGATGCAGGGGTCGAGACGCTCGTCCACTACCCGCGCGCGGTCCACCAGCACCCCGCCTACGCGGCCCTCGGGCACGCCGGTCTCGGGGAGAGCGAGCGGCTCGCCGCCGAGGTGGTCTCGCTCCCGCTCTATGCGGAGCTGACGGACGCGGAGGCCGACGCCGTCGCGGCCGCGTTCGCGTGAGCGGCGAGCGGATCCCGCCCCTCGTGCGGGCGACGCTCGTCGCGAAGGGGCTCACGCCGCCGTATCTCTGGGCCTTTCTCAAGCGCCTCCGAAACCGGAGGGAGCCACCGACGACGGTCGAGGCTCCTGCTTCGGCGGCGCCGCCGGAGTGGGAATACGTCCCCGAAGGATGGAAGCGGCCGGTCGGGGGATGGGACGGCACGGCGATCGTCGAGGCCTACCGGGCGAAGTGGCCCTCGTTCCTCGCCGCGACTGCCGGCTCCGGCCCGCTCGGCGTGAACCACGAGGTGCCCGCGGGCGCGCCGGTTCCGCGCGACGACCGCGACGCGCAGCAGAACGTGCTCGTCTTCGCCTACGCGCTCCTCTCCGCCGTCCGGGGCCGGGACACGGTCTCGATGCTCGACTGGGGCGGCGGGCCCGGCCATTACGCCGTCCTCGCCCGCGCGCTCCTCCCCGACGGCGTCGAGCTCGAGTACCACTCGCGCGACCTCGCGGGGCTCGTCGCGCTCGGGCGGGAAGTCCTCCCGGGGGACGGGTTCGACGACACGGATGCGTGCCTCGAGCGCCGGTACGACCTCGTCGTCGCCTCGAGTTCGCTCCAGTACGCCCCCGCCTGGCAGGAGGCGCTGGTCCGCCTCGCCGGCGCCGCGGGGCAGTACCTCCTCGTCACCCGCGTTCCGGTCGCGCTGCACGCGCCGTCCTTCGTCGTGCTCCAGCGTGCCTATCGCTACGGGTACGACACGGAGTACCTCGGGTGGGTCGTGAGCCGAGACGAGTTGGTCGCTGTCGGGGAGGGCACCGGGCTCCGGCTGCGCCGGGAGTTCGTGCTGCCGGCGTGGCTGTCGGCGGTCGGCGCGCCCGAGGATCCGGTCGAGCACCGTGGCTTCCTCTTCGTCCGCTCGTCGGGTTAGGAAAGCGCCCGGGCGGCAATCGTTTCACGTGAAACGGCATCCGAGAAGAGCATTCGGAAGGATTGCGCGTGTTTAGTCTTCTGTTTCGGTGGGAATCGACCACGAAGACGTGCTGGGGACATCCGGAGACGGCCGGGTCGTGCGCCTGACGATCCCGGCGAAAGCCGAATACATCATGCTGGGCCGCCTCGCCCTGACCAGCCTGTCGCGTGTCCGCGAGCTCTCCGAGGAGGAGCTCTCCGACCTCAAGCTGGCGCTGACCGAGGCCTGCACGAACGCGGTCGAGCACGCGTACGGGAGCGGGGACGGCCTCGTCGAGATCACGTACGTCGTCGAGGCCGATCGCCTCGTCGTCGAGGTCTCGGACAACGGCACGGGGTTCTCGCCGCCCGAGGGCGAGCCGGCCGCGCCGGAGCTGCTCGAGGAGGGCGGCCTCGGCATCGCGATCATCCGCGCGGTCTCCGACGAGCTCGAGATCGGCGAGCGTCCCGGCGGCGGCTCGACGTTGCGGTTCGTCAAGCTCCTCAGCCGTTAGATTCCGCGCGCTGATGGCGCGCCGGCTCATCGTCGTCTCGAACCGGGGCCCCCTGTCGTACGGGCGCGACCCGTCGGGAGCACGTGTCGCTCGGCGCGGCGGGGGCGGGCTCGCGACCGCGCTGCGGGGGCTCCTGCGACGAGACGACGTCACCTGGATCGCGAGTGCGATGACGGACGAGGATCGCGCGGTCGCCGCCGAGGCCGGCGGCGCGTCGTTCGCCGAGGAAGGCCGCGACGGATCGAGCTTCCGGTTGCGCCTTCTCGCTCATCCGCCCGCCGCCTACGCGGGCTTCTACGACACGGTCGCGAACGGCGCCCTCTGGTTCCTGCAGCACTACCTCTGGGGGCTCGCATCCGAGCCGGAGCTCGGCGCGGACTTCCACGCTGCCTGGCGCGACGGGTACGAGCGGGTCAACGAGACGTTCGCCGATGCCGTCCTCGCGGAGCTCGACGACGATGCGGCGGTCTGCTTCCACGACTACCACCTCTACCTCGCACCGGCGTTCGTGCGGGCGGCCCGGCCGGGCGCGCTCCTCACCCATTTCGTGCACATCCCGTGGCCGGACGCCGAGTACTGGCACGCGCTCCCCGAGGCCTACCGGAGCGCCGTCCATCGCGGTCTGCTCGCGAACGACGTCGTCGGCTTCCACACGGAACGCTGGCGCGACAACTTCGTCGAGGCCTGCCGCGAGCTCGTCGGCGCCGACGTCGCGGACGACGGAACGACGGTTCGCTTCGAGGACCGGGAGGTGCGCGCCGTCGCGCATCCGATCTCGATCGACGTCGAGGAGTTCGAGGCGCTTCGGGACGACGCGGCGGTGCTCGAGGAGGAGCGGGCGATCCTCGCGCGCAGACCGGAGTACCTCGTCGTCCGCGTCGACCGGACGGACCCGTCGAAGAACATCATCCGCGGCTTTCGCGCCTTCGAGCTGCTGCTCGAGGAACACCCCGAGCTGCGCGGGCGGGTCGTCATGCTGGCGCTCCTCGACCCGTCGCGGCAGACCCTGCGCGCGTACGAGGACTACCTGGAGCGGGCGTCGGCCGAGGCGCAGCGCGTCAACGAGCGGTTTGCGGCCGACGGCTGGCAGCCGGTCGACCTGCACGTGCGCGACAACTTCCCCCAGACGGTCGCGGCGTACAAGCAGTTCGACGTCTTGCTGGTGAACGCGATCTACGACGGCATGAACCTCGTGGCGAAGGAGGGAGCGTTCGTCAACACCCGCGACGGTCTTGTTGTCCTTTCAGAAAACGCCGGCGCACACGCCGAGCTCGCGGAGTGGGTCGTCTCGGCGAACCCCTTCGACCTCGAGGACCAGGCGGAGGGCCTGTACCGCGCGCTGACGATGCCGGCCGAGGAGCGCCGTCGTCGCTCCTCGGCGGCCGCTGCCTACGTCCGGGAGCACGACATCGACGCCTGGGTGGACGCGCAGCTCGACGAGATCGCCCGGCTCTCCGGGGCGAGCCGCGCGGTCTAGGATCGCCGCGTGCGCGACTTGTCGCACGTGGACGACACCGGGACCGTGCGGATGGTCGATGTCGGGAGCAAGCCGCTCTCGCGCCGGCGTGCGACGGCCCGCGGCTCCGTGCGAATGGCGGCCGCGACGGCGGAGCGTCTGCGGCGGTTGCCGAAAGGCGACGCACTCGCGACCGCGCGTCTCGCCGGAATCATGGCGGCGAAGAGGACGAGCGAACTCATCCCGCTCTGCCATCCGCTCGCGCTCACGCACGTCGAGGTCGAGCTCGAGGTAGGCGCCGACGGGGTGGACATCGTCGCGACCGCCGAGACGACCGCGCAGACCGGTGTCGAGATGGAGGCGCTCGTCGCCGTGAGCGTCGCCGCGCTCACGGTCTACGACATGGCGAAGGCGATCGACAAGGACATGCAGATCGACGGGGTCGTCCTGGTCGAGAAGTCCAAGGTCGAGCTGTGAAGGCCGGCGTGCTCACGATCTCCGACCGCGTGTCGCGCGGCGCCGTTCCGGACACGAGCGGCGACGTGCTCGTCGAGCTCCTGCGCGGGGACGGGTACGAGGTGACACGCGACGTCGTTGCGGACGAGCGCGAGTCGATCGCGGATGCGATCCGCGCGCTGGCGTCGGACGCGGCCGTCGTGTTGACGACAGGCGGGACCGGGGTCGCGCCGCGTGACGTCACGCCGGAGGCGACGCGCACCGTTCTCGAACGCGACGTGCCCGGCATCCCCGAAGCGTTGCGACGCGACGCGGCCGCGAAAACGCCGCACGGCCTGCTCTCCCGCGGCGTCGCAGGTGTCGTCGGAAGCACGCTCGTCGTCAACCTCCCCGGGTCGCCGGGTGGGTGCAGGGATGGATACGCAGTCCTGCGCGACGCGCTGCCGCATGCGCTGTCGCTTCTTGCGGACCGGCCGACGGAGCACGCGCAGACGTGACGCACGCCTCGGTTCTCTACGCGCGTCTCGTGAAGGTCGAGCACACCGTGTTCGCGCTTCCGTTCGCGTACGTCGGCGCGTTTCTCGCGGAGCACGACGTTCCGAGTGCGCACGACCTCTTCTGGATCACCGTTGCGATGGTCGGCGCGCGTTCGCTCGCGATGGCGCTGAACAGGCTGATCGACGCGGGCATCGACGCGCGCAACCCGCGGACAGCGTCGCGTGAGCTTCCTGCCGGTTCGCTCACCGTTCCGGGCGTCCTCGTCTTCTGCGCCGCGTCCCTCGTTCTCTTCGTCGTCGCCGTGTGGCAGCTCGCGCCGATCGTCCACTGGCTCTGGCCGATCCCCGTCGCGGCATTCGTCGTCTACCCCTACCTCAAGCGGTTTACGTGGCTCTGCCACCTGTGGCTCGGTGCGGTCGACGGGCTGGCGCCGGTCGGCGGGTGGGCTGCCGTGCGCGGGAACCTGCCGTGGCAGGCGTGGGCGCTCGCGGGTGCGGTGGCCGCCTGGGTCGCAGGCTTCGACCTCTTCTACTCGCTGTTCGACGTCGAGGTCGACCGCGCGCAGGGGCTCCACTCGTGGTCGGTGCGTTGGGGGGAGGGCGCGGCGATCGCGGGCGCGCGCATCCTCCATCTCCTCACCGTCGCGTTCCTCGTCGTCGCGGGCTTCGGGCTGCCGGTCGGATGGTGGTACTGGCTCGGCGTGGCGGTGGTGGCCCTGCTCCTGCTGTACGAGCACTCGCTCGTGCGCCCGAACGACCTGCGCCGGCTGAACGCCGCCTTCTTCACGATGAACGGGGTCATCAGCGTCGCGTTCTTCGTGTTCGTGCTCTTCGACGCCGTCTAGGCCAGCCACGGCCCGGGCTGTGGAGCATTCGCCACGCTTTCGGCACGGTGCCGTGACGGACACGTGACAGGATCCCCGGTAGCGTTCAGGTAGGGCGCCGCGTTGGGGCCCCCTCTGCACACGCGCGCGTACGCGCGCGCGACAACCTCGAAGAGCATCCATGGTCACGGCCCACAACCTCTCGAAGCGTTTCGGCGCGAAGCGGGTCTTCGAGCGCGTCGAGGTCGAGCTCGGGCAGGGGGACGTCCTGCTCGTGACGGGGCCGAACGGGTCGGGCAAGACGACGCTGCTGCGCGTGCTCGCCGGTCTCGCCGCGCCGACCGGCGGGGAGCTCGAGCGTCCGCACCGCGGCGCGATCGGGTACCTCGGACACGAGCCGCTCGTCTACCGCGAGCTGACGCCGCTCGAGAACCTCGCGCTCTTCGGCCGGCTGTACCACGTGGCCGAGGACCGCGAGCGCATCGGCATGCTGCTCGAGCGGTTCGGGCTGTGGCACGTGCGACACGAGCGCGTCGCCGCGTTCTCGCGTGGGATGCAGCAGCGGCTCGGGCTCTGCCGCCTGCTGTTGCACCAGCCGACGTTCGTTCTCCTCGACGAGCCCTTCAACGCGCTCGACCGCGACGGTGCCGCACTGCTCGACAGGACGCTCGCCGAGCTCGCCGAGCGAACGCTCGTCGTCGCGACGCACGACCCCGGACGCGTCGAGCATCTGGCGACGCAGCAACTTGCATTCGCGTGACGTACTTCAGCGACGTCGCCGCGCTTGCGCGCAAGGATCTCCTGCTCGAGTTGCGCGCGAAGGAGACGCTGCCTGCGATGCTCCTCTTCGTCCTCTCGTCGCTCACGATCTTCCACTTCGCGCTTCCGCACGGCAGTGGACGTCTCGCATCGCTCGGTGTTCTCTGGGTCGCGCTCGTGTTCACGGCGCTCCTCGGGCTGACGCGCGCGTTCGTCCCGGAGCGCGAGCAGGGACTGATGGACGCGCTCGTGCTCGCGCCCTGCGACCGCAGTGCGATCTGGGTTGCGAAGACGGTCGCGGTGCTCGCGTTCCTCGGCGTGGCGGAGATCGTCGCCCTGCCGGCATTCGCGGCGTTCTTCTCCGGCGTCGACGGCCGCATGGTCGGCGCCGTCGCGCTCGCCGACCTCGGCATCTGCGCGGTCGGCACGTTGACCGGCGCGATGGCCGTTGCAGGCCGCGCACGCGAGCTGATCCTGCCGCTCCTCTTCCTGCCGCTCGTGATCCCGGTGGTCGTCGGGGGCGTCGGGGCGAGCATCGGCGCCGGTGGCAAGTACCTGGGATTCCTCGCGCTCTACGACGCGATCTTCGGGCTTCTCGCCTGGGCCTCGTTCGAGTACGTCGTCGCCGAAACCTAGACGTACCATGGTCGCGTGAACGTCAAGCTTCCCGTCCTCGCCACGATCACGACGGCGCTCTTCGCCGCGGCGATCGGCCTCATCTTCTTCTACGCGCCGACCGACGCGGACCAGGGGCTGTCGCAGCGGATCTTCTACTTCCACGTTCCGATCGCGCTCACCGCGTACGCCGCGTTCGGCTGGGGTGCGTGGAAGGCGCTCCTCCTCCTGCGCAAGCGCACCGAGAACGCCGACCTCGAGAGCTATGTCGCGATCCACCAGGGCGTCATCTTCGGCTCGCTCACGCTCGTCACCGGTTCCATCTGGGCGAAGATCTCCTGGGGCGTGTGGTGGGCGTGGAGCGACGACCAGCTCGTCCTTTTCCTCGTGCTGTTCCTCTTCTACTGCGCGTACTTCATGCTGCGCTACTCCGTCGACCCCGGTCCTGCGCGCGCCAACATGTGCGCCGTGTACGCGCTGTTCGGCGTCGTGCTGATCCCGGTCTCGTTCCTCGCGATCCGCCTCTCGCGCAGCTTCATCCACCCGGTCGTCTTCACATCGAATGGACCGCAGATGACGGGCTCTCAGTTCTTCACCTTCTGCGTGTCCCTGCTGGCGATGCTGTCTCTCTTTGCCATGCTCTACCAGCTCGAGCTGGCGGGGAAGCGCCTCGACGCGCGTCTGCGCGAGCTGAAGGAACTGCTGGCGTGACGCCGAGCGAGAAGTACGTCGCGGCGGCGTACCTCGTCGTCTTCGTCGCGGTGCTCGCGTACGTGTTCATCATCGTGGCGAAGCTGCAGCGCATCCAGCGGGACGTCGACGAGATCGCCCAGAAGTTGCGGGAACGCAATGGTTGAGGCGCTCTTCTGGCCCGCTCTCCTCGGCTACGGCGAGGCGGCGCTCGCGTACTCCTCGCCGCGCTTCGCCTGGCTCGGGACGTGGGGCGTTCGGATCGGGTGGCTCGCGCAGACCGCCCTGCTCGCCGCCCAGGCTGCGCACAGCGACGGCTTTCCGTGGGGCACCTTCGCAGGCTCGCTCAACCTCTTCGTCTGGCTCGTCGTCGGCACGTACCTGATCTGGGGCTGCCGGCCGCGCTACCGGCTGCTCGGACTCTCCGTCATGCCCCTTGCTGTGCTGCTCTTCGTCGTCGCGCGCGTCGGCGGCGGGACGCGTGCGGGTGAGCGCTCGCATTACGGGAACCTCTTCCTCGTTCTCCACGTCGGCTTCGTGCTCGCGGCGTTCGCCGGCTTCACGCTCGCCGCTGCGCTCGCCGGGCTCTACCTCTGGGAGGACCGCCGGCTGAAGCGTCGCGCCGCAGACATTCTCGCGCTGCGGTTGCCGTCGCTCGTGACGCTCGAGCGGCTGACGCTGCGTACCGTGGCCGTGGCGCTGCCGCTGCTCACCCTCGGCCTCGCAGCGGGATTCGTGCGACTCGCGCAGCGCGGGGGCGGGTTCGACGCGCTCATGGCGATCACCGTCGTGACGTGGCTCGTGTACGGCGGCTTTCTCGCAGTGCGTCCGACAGGGCGGCGCGGCGCGCACGTCGCGCTGCTCGGGTTCGCACTCGTCATCCTCGTCCGCGTCGCGCTTGCCGGGAGCCACTTTTGAGGCTGTCGCTCGTCGGCCTCTCGCATCGCGTCGCGCCGGTGGAGCTGCGCGAACGGGTCTCCGTTCCACCCGCACGTGCCGCCGAGCTTGCCCGTGAGCTCGGCGACGCGGTGTGCCTCTCGACGTGTTACCGCACCGAGCTCTACCTCGCGAACGAGGAGGTCGACCGCGCCGTCTCGACGCTCGAGGAGCTCGCGCGCGAGCCGCTGTCGTCGGTCGTCTACCGGCTGCACGACGAGGCGGCGGCGGTGCACCTCTTCCGCGTCGCGGCCGGGCTCGACTCGCTCGTCCCGGGTGAGGGCGAGATCCTCGGCCAGGTGCGCGCCGCCTATGACGCCGCACACCCCGGCCCCCTCCTCGACCGCGTGTTCCGCCAGGCGCTCCAGATCGGCAAGCGCGTGCGGACCGAGACGCCGATCGCGGAGAGCCCTGCCTCCGTCCCCGCCGCGGCAGCCGCCCTCGCTCAGCAGGTCTTCGGCGATCTGCGCGGCCGCCGCGTCCTGCTCGTCGGTGCGGGCCGGATGGGCGAGGCCGCCGCTGCGAACCTCTCGACGCGCGGCGCGACGATCGCGTACGTGGCCAACAGGAGCGGCGCGACCCGTCTCGCCGACAGGTTCGGCGCCACCTCGATTCGTCTCGACGCGATCGCCGGCGCGCTCGGCGACGTCGACGTCGTCCTCGCCTCGACGAGCGCGCCCGGCGCCGTGGTGCACGCGTCGGATGTCCCGGCCCACCATCGCAAGCCGCTGTTCTTCGTCGACATCGCCGTGCCGCGCGACGTCGAGCCCGCCGTGCAGGAGCTCGACGGGTGTTATCTGTACGACGTCGACGACCTCGAGGCCGTCGTCGCCCAGACCATGTCCGGCCGGCGCGAAGCGGCGGCGCGCGCGGAGGAGCTCGTCGCAGAGGAAGCCGAGCGCTTTCGCGAGTGGCACGCATCGCTCGACGTCGTGCCGGCAATCGCCTCGCTGCGTGCCCGCGCAGAAGAGATCCGGTCCGCCGAGCTTGCGAAGCTCGCGGGGCTCACGGACCGTGAGCGCCGCACGGTCGAGTCCGTGACGGCGCAGGTCGTGAACAAGCTCCTGCACCTCCCGACAGTGCGCATGAAAGAGGCCGCAGCCGCCACCGACGGCGCCGCGTACGCCGACGTCGTGCGGCACCTGTTCGGGCTCGACGAGGACTGACGTGCTCCTCCGGGTCGGCTCCCGCGGATCGCGACTCGCGCTCGTCCAGGCGGAGCAGGCCGCAGCTGCGCTACGGGCGCTCGGCCACGACGTCGCGCTCGTCCCGATGACGACCGCGGGTGACCGCGACCGCTCGAGCCCGTTCGGCCAGATCGGCGAGCGCGGAGTCTTCGTCAAGGAGATCGAGGAGGCGCTGCTCGCCGGGCGGATCGACGTCGCCGTCCACTCGTCGAAGGACATGACCTCGACGGACACGGCGGGTCTCGTCGTCGGCGCGTACCTCGAGCGCGACGATCCGCGCGACGCGCTCGTCGGCGCCGTCGAGATCTCAGCGGGCATGCGCATCGGCACGGCGTCCGTCCGGCGCCGGGCGCAGCTTCTCGCACTCGAGCCGTCGCTCTCGATGGAACCGCTCCGTGGGAACGTCGACACGCGGCTGCGCAAGGCGCGCGAGCGCGGGCTCGACGCGCTCGTCCTCGCCTGCTGCGGCCTCGACCGTCTTGGTCTCGACGGCGAGATCGGACTGCGCTTTCCCGTCGAGACGATGCTGCCCGAGGCGGGGCAGGGTGCGCTCGCGCTGCAGGTGCGCGAGGGTGAGCGGGAGCTCGTCGCGCCCGCAGACGACGCGGAGAGCCGCCGCCGCGTCGAGGCGGAGCGAGCCTGCGCGGCCGCGATCGGTGCCGGGTGTCTCGCGCCGGTCGCCGTGCACCACGACGGAGAGACGCTGAGCGCGCTCATCGCTGCCGAGGACGGTTCCTGGCTCGAACGCGCGAGCGGAATCGATCCACTCGAGGTCGCGGACGCATTGCTCGCGGTCGCGCGGTGAAGGTGATCGTCACCCGTCCGCGTACACAGGCGCAGCCGCTCGTCGAGCAGCTCGAGGCGCACGGGCTCGAGGTCGTCGAGTGTCCGCTGATCGAAATCGTCCGCACCTCCGACGACCCGATCGACTGCGCCGGCTACGAGTGGTTGATCGTGACAAGCCCGAACGGAGCGGACGAGATCGCGCGGCGCGCGCGGAACATTCCGAAGGTCGCGGCGGTCGGCCCCGGAACTGCGGAGACCCTTCGTCGCCACGGCATCGAGCCCGACTTCGTTCCGCGCGTGTCCTCACAGGACGGGCTGCTCGCCGAGTTCCCACGGCCAGAGGGCCGCGTCCTCTTCGCCGCGGCGGAGAACTCGCGCCGGGGGCCGATCGACGCGCTCGGCGCCGACTTCGTCTCGCTCTACGCGACGCGGCTGCTCACGCCCGAGCCACCGGGTGGAGATGTCGTCGTCCTCGCATCCGGCTCCGCGGCACGCGCGTACGCGTGGATCGGCGGGTCGGCGCCCGCGGTCACGATCGGCCCCGAGACGACGCGCGTCGCCCGCTCGCTCGGTCTCGACGTCGTCGCCGAGGCGGAGACCCACGACCTGGATGGGCTCGTCGCCGCGGTCGCGAAGGTCGGTGCGGCGGCGTGACGTACGACACGGTCACGTTCCTCAGCGACTTCGGCCTGCTCGACGACTTCGTCGGCGTCTGTCACGGCGTGATGCGGCGCATCGCGCCCGACGTCAAGATCGTGGACATCTCGCACGGCGTCGCGCCGCAGGCGATCACGGAGGGCGCGCTTCTCCTCGCGCGTGCGCTCCCGTACATGCCCGTCGGTGTCCATCTCGCGATCGTCGACCCGGGTGTGGGGCGCGGCCGGCGCGCACTTGCGATTCGCACCGTCGACGGACGCGTTCTCGTCGGGCCCGACAACGGGTTGCTCGTCGTCGCAGCCGATCGCATCGGGATCGACGCCGTCCGCGAGCTGACGAATGTGCGCTATCGCCTCGAACGGGTCTCGCGCACGTTCCACGCGCGCGACATCTTCGCGCCGGCTGCCGCGCACCTCGTCGCCGGCGTGGCGCTCGAAGACCTCGGCGAGGCGGTCGACCCCGCGACGCTCGTCCGCATCGCGTTGCCGGAGCCGGAGGTCGGCGCGAGCGCCGTCCACGCGACCGTTGTCGCGGTCGACCGCTTCGGCAATCTCGAGCTGAACCTCGGGCGCCCGCAACTCGGCGCGTTCGGCTTCGAGGCCGGGAAGCGCGTCGAGCTCCTGCACGGAAGCAACTCGTACTACGCGGTCGTCGCCGAGACGTTCGAGGATGCGAAGCGCGGCGATCTCATCGTCTACGAGGACTCCTACGGCGCGATCTCGGTCGCGATCAGCGGCGGCGACGCCGCGCGGCTCTTCGACGCGTCGGCGGGCGACAGGCTTTCGATCCTTCCCCGCTAGACTGACGCGGCTCGGCGAGGTAGCTCAGCTGGTAGAGCACACGGCTGAAAACCGTGGTGTCGCCGGTTCAAGTCCGGCCCTCGCCACTCAGGCGGCCCGCGCTTTCGTGAGCCGGTCGATCAAGGCCTCGACCATCGCGCTCTTCTCGAGCACCGCGTCGGCGCCCGCCTGGGCGACCGCCCGGTGGAGGCGCCTGTCCGTGTCGCCCGTCAGCGCGATCAGGCAGAGGCTCGGATGGTCCTTCCTGAGCTTCGCGATCGCCGAGGCCCCGTCGAGGAGCGGCATGTGCAGGTCGATTACCGCGGCGTCCGGCCGCAGCTTGTCGACCAGCTCGACCGCTTCGAGCCCGTTCGTCGCCGTGGCGACGACGACGAGCTCCGGCTGCCGGTCGATCAGCTCGCGGAGTGAAGCGAGATAGCCCGCATCGTCGTCCGCGAGGACGACGGTGATGGGTGCCCCTTCCATTCGTGCAGCACTAGGGTTGCCGAAATGAGCCTACGGGAAACTGCGCCAGTCGCCGTCATCGGCGCAGGGCTCGACCTCGGGGCCGGTCGGCGCGGCGTGGACATGGGGCCGTCCGCGATCCGATACGCCGGCCTTCAGGAGCGCATCGAGCAGCTCGGCCGCGCCTGCGTCGACCGGGGGGACGTGGTCGTGCTCGTCCCGGAGGTCGCGGAGGTCGGCGACCCGAGCGCGCGTTTCCTCGACGCCATCAAGGGTGCATGCGCAGACGTCGCCGCCTTCGTCCGCGACGCGCGTGAAGCCGGCCAGCTCCCGCTCGTGCTCGGCGGGGACCACTCGATCGCGATCGGCACGCTCGGGGGAATGGCCCTCGCCGCCGGCGCGGGTGCGGTGCTGTGGGTCGACGCCCACGGCGACCTCAACCGCCCCCAGACCTCGCCTACCGGGAACGTCCACGGCATGCCGCTCGCGGCCGCCCTCGGCGTCGCCGGCGAGGGCTTCGCCGACCCACGCTGGCCGACGCCGTCGGTGGAACGGGCGGCCCTCGTCGGCGTCCGCTCGCTCGACGACGGGGAACGCGCGCTGATCGCCGAGCACGAGCTCGACGTGCGTGTCTTCACGATGAGCGACGTCGACCGGCTCGGTGTCGAGCCCGTACTGCGCGAAGCGCTCGCCTTCCTCGCCGGGACGGCGTTCCTCCACGTGAGCTTCGACCTCGACGTCGTCGACCCGACCTTCGCGCCGGGCGTCGGCACACCCGTTCGCGGCGGGCTCTCCTACCGGGAGGCGCACCTCGCGATGGAGCTCGTCGCCGAGTCGGGGTTCGACTCGCTCGAGCTCGTCGAGCTGAACCCGATCCTCGACCGGGCGAACGAGACGGGGCAGCTCGCGGTCGAGCTCGCGGCGAGCGCGCTCGGCGCCCGCATCTTGTAGATCACTCCGGGTTTTCGTAATAGACGCGCCCCTTGAGCGCGTCGGGCAGATAGTCGACGTCGAAGCCGGCCTCGTCGTCGTGCGGGTACACGTAGCCCTCGCCTCGCCCGAGCTTGCGCGCGCCCGGATGGCCGACGGAGCGGATCGCATCCGGCGGACGGAGGTGTCCGTGCTCGCGCGCGTCGGCCGTCGCCTTCTTCAGCGCGACGTACGACGCGTTCGACTTCGGCGCGCGTGCGAGGTAGACCGTGGCCTGCGCGAGATTGAGCCGCGCCTCGGGCAACCCGACGTGCTCGACCGCCTGCGCGGCGGCGACCGCGACGAGCAACGCCTGCGGGTCGGCGTTGCCGATGTCCTCGGACGCGAGAACGATCATCCGCCGCGCGATGAAGCGCGGGTCCTCGCCGCTCTCGAGCATCACGGCCAGGTAGTAGACCGACGCCTGGACGTCGCCGGCGCGCGTCGACTTGATCCACGCGGAGATGAAGTCGTAGTGCGAGTCGCCCGCGCGGTCGTAGACGAGCGGCCGCTTGCGCGCGGCGTCCTCGACGTTCGCCTCCGTCACCTCGCCGTCGGCCGTTTGCACGGCGAGCTCGAGAATCGAGAGCGCGGTGCGGGCGTCGCCGCCCGCGCGGCGCGCGACGAAAGCGGTGACTTCCGGCGAGAGCCTCGCGCTGAGCGCGTCCGCGCCGCGCGTGATCACTTGCGCGAGCTCGTCCTCGCTCAGCGGCTCGAGCTCGAAGACCTGCGTGCGGGAGAGGAGCGCCGAGTTCAGCGCGAAGTACGGGTTCTCGGTCGTCGCGCCGATCAGCGTCACGACCCCTTCCTCGACACCGGGCAGCAACGCGTCCTGCTGGGCCTTGTTGAAGCGGTGGATCTCGTCGAGGAAGAGGATCGTCCGCTGCCCCGACGCGCCGAGCCGCTCGCGCGCACGCGCGAGGACCTCGCGCACGTTCGTCACCGTCGCGGAGACGGCGGAGAGCTCCTCGAATGCAGCACCGGTCGCGTTCGCGACGATGCGCGCGATCGTCGTCTTGCCGGCGCCCGGCGGGCCGTACAGGACGAGCGACGGCACACGGTCCCGTTCGATTGCAACACGGAGGGCGCGGCCCGGGCCGACGACGTGCTGCTGGCCGACGAGCTCATCGAGCGTCGCGGGGCGCAGGCGCTGCGCGAGCGGCGCCACCTCCGCGAGCCGCCTTCCCGCGGCCTCGCTGAAGAGGTCTCCCACGACGCAAGTATGCTCCGGCACGTGGGTGAGGCCACCTACGAGCGGCTGCCGGCGCTGCTCGAGCCGATCGAGGAAGAGCTCGTCCGCACGCTCGCGCCGCAGGCCGGCGACCGGTGCCTCGACCTCGTCACGGGAACCGGAGCGATCGCGCTGCGTGCCGCCCGAGCCGGCGCCGACGTGACCGCGATCGACAGCACCGACCTCATCGCGGAGAAACTGCGCCGCGACGCGGAAGACGCGGGGCTTGCGGTCACCGTCGACGTCGGCAACGTCGAGTACCTGCCGTACGAAGACGCCTGCTTCGACGTCGTGGCGTCGAACTTCGGCCTGGTCTACGCCGAGGACCATGCGAACGTCGCGGCGGAGGTGGCGCGCGTCACGTGCTCGGGCGGCCGGCTCGGCTTCACCGCCTGGCGCCCGAACCCGAAGCTCGGCGAGCTCTACCGCCGCTTCACGGACGAGCCGATCCAGGGGCGCGAGGCCTACGAGTGGGGTCGCGAGGACCACGTCGAGGACATGCTCGGCGAGGAGTTCGAGCTCGACTTCCACGACGGGACGCTCTGGATCGACGCCGAGTCCGGCGAGGAGCTCTGGGAGCTCTTCTCCCGCACGGCGGCACCTGTCGCGTCGGTCCTGCGGCGTCTCGACGCCGCACAGGCCGAGGAGTTCCACCGCGCGTTCGTCGAGCTGTACGAGCAGTATCGCGACGGCGACGGCATCCGTGCGCCGCGTCGCTACCTGCTCGTCGTCGGGGTTCGCCGCTGATGTTCGAGGAGCTGAAGCAGCGGCAGAGCGTCGTGTGGGGAGCGGGCCCCTTCGAGCGCGTGCAGGGGATGATCGCCGACATGCACGACGATCTCGTCGCGCAGCTCGACCTGCAGCCGGGCGACCGCTTCCTGGACGTCGGGTGCGGTACCGGCGGCGTCGCCGAGCGTGCGGCCGCGCGTGGCGCAAAGGTGACGGCGGTCGACCTCGCGCCGGCGCTCGTCGAGACGGCGAAGCGGCGGGCGGCGGAGCGCGGACTCGACATCGACTACTCGGTCGGCGACGCCGAGGCGCTCGAGTTCGACGACGCGAGCTTCGACGTCGTGGCGTCGTCGGTCGGCGCGATCTTCGCGCCCGACCACGCGGCCGTCGCGCGCGAGCTGGCCCGCGTGACGAGGCCCGGTGGTCGCGTCGGGATCACGGCGTGGCATCCGGAAGGGCGCATCGGCGACTTCTTCCGCCTGATGGCGCCGTTTCAACCGCCGCTCCCCGACGGGGCCGGAAGTCCGCTCCGGTGGGGCGATCCCGCCTACGCACGGGAACTGCTCGGCGGCGACTTCGACGTCGAGGTGCTCGAGCGCGTCTCCGTGCTCGAGATGGACTCCGTGGACGAGTACTGGGAGATCATGTCGACGTCGTTCGGACCGATCGTGACGGCGCTCGAGCGCAACGACGACGAGGGGAAGATGCGCATCCGCGCCGCGTTCTTCGCCGACGCCGCTTCCGACACACGAGCCGACGGCTCGATCCGGCAGGAGCGCACGTACGTACTCGTGCTCGGGAGGCGTCGCTAGCTGCTCGAGCTGTGGGACCCGGCGGGCGCGTTCGAGACGCTCGAGGCGTACCTCGCAGAGGAAGGGTTCTGGGGCCGCGACAGCGTCGTTGCGGAGGTGTTCCTCGCGTACGGCCTCTCGCAGCCCTCGCGCCGCGGACATACGCACCCGCCGCCGGAGCCGTGCGCGCTGCCTGTTCTTGCCTGTCGCATCCGCGAACCCGTTCCGATGGGCGAAGGCGTCGCGCACGTCGGTGAGTGGGAACGCAGCTGGAGCGACGCGGACTACGCAGGCGCGATCGACGAGGTTCGCGCGGCAATCGCGCGTGGCGACGTCTACCAGGTGAACCTCGTGCAGCACCTCGCCGCCGCGTTCGACGGCGACGCCGCCGGCCTCGCCGCAGCGCTCGCGTCGTTCCGTCCGCGCACGTTCGTCGGCACGGGCTACGCGGTCGTCTCCGCCTCGCCCGAGCTCTTCCTGGCGCGCCGCGGCGACCGCCTCGTCACGAAGCCGATCAAGGGCACGCGCCCGGCGGGCGAGGACGTCGACGACCCGAAGGACGTCGCCGAGCACGTGATGATCGTCGACCTCGAGCGGAACGACCTCGCGCATGTGTGCGTCCCCGGCACGGTGCGCTGGCCCGAGCTGCTCGTGCAGCAGGAGCTCGCCGGCGTCACGCATCTCGTGTCGACCGTCGAGGGGCGACTGCGGGACGACGTGTCGCTCGCCGAGATCCTCGCGGCGACCTTCCCCGGCGGCTCCGTGACGGGCGCGCCGAAGATCGCGGCGCTCGACCTGATCGCGACGCTCGAGCCCGTCGGGCGCGGAGCGTCGATGGGCGCGCTCGGGACGATCCACCCCGACGGCGACTTCGAGCTCGCGCTCACGATCCGCACGTTCGCGGTCGCCGACGGTCGCGTGCACCTCTGGGTCGGCGGCGGCATCGTGTGGGACTCAGACCCCGAGAGCGAGATCGAGGAGTCGTGGGTCAAGGCCCGGCCCCTGCTCGCAGCCGTCGGCGGGCTCGTGCCGGCATGAAGCTGCTCGCGGTCGCCGTCGCAGGGCGAGGTCTCGTCGACCCCGCCGACCCGGTTTTCGGCGCCGGCGACGAGGCGCTCCTCCGCGGGCGCGCCGCGTTCGAGACGACGCGCGTGTACGACGGCCGGCCGTTTCGCCTCGACGCGCACGTCGACCGGCTCGTCGCGTCCGCCCTCAGCCTGCGGTTGCCGCCGCCGGACCGCGACGAATGCCTGGCGCTCGCGGCAACGGCGCTCGCGGGAGCGGGCGTTCGCGACGCCGGCCTTCGCCTCTACTGGACCGGCGCGACACTCGTCGCAACGGTCGCTCCGATCCCCGACGAGCTCGAGATGTTGCGCGCGCGGGGCCTTCGCCTCGTGTCGCTCGAGCTCGGTGTCGGCCTCGACCCTCCCGCCTGGCTCCTCGCCGGCGTGAAGTCGACGAGCTATGCGGTCAACATGGCCGCCGAGGCGGAAGCCCGCCGCCGCGGCGCCGACGACGCCGTCTTCCTCGCCGCGGGGGGAATCGTCCTCGAGGCGCCGATCTCGAACGTGTGGTGGCGACGCGGCGACGTGCTCTACACACCCGCGCTCTCGCTCGGCGTCCTCGCCGGCGTGACGCGCGCGACGCTGCTCGAGCTCGCTCCGGAGGCTGGCTACCGCGTGGAGGAGGGGACGTTTCCCGTTGACGAACTGCGCGGAGCCGACGAAGCGTTCACGTCGTCCTCGGTGCGCGAGCTTCTACCGATCGTCGCCGTCGACGACAGCGAGCTGCCGATCGGCGAAGCGGCGCGCGCCCTGCAGGCTGCCCTGCGGGCGCGCGCCTCGTCGTCGGACTAGTGGTGCATCACGGGCGTGTGGTGCAGCATGCGCCGCTCGCCCGCAGGCATGTACAGCTGGAGGCTGCCCAGGCAGGTGTGCACGAGGAACGCGATGAGTGCGATCCCGGCGAACCAGCCACCCGGCATGAAGAAGCCGCTGTGCGCGATCGGGAGCGCAGCGACGAGGATCCAGATCGCAAGCACGCAGCCGGCTATCGTCATGTACTCGGGCATCAGACGTGCACGCCGGCACGCGATCGACATCGCACCGACGTACACCGCCCATGGGAAGAAGAACGCGAACGTCGGCGCGTGGATCAGCGCCTTCACGACGTTCCCATCCAGCCCGCCGCCGTGGTCCCACGCGAGCCAGCAGAGCGTCGCGCCCTGCAGCATCCCGAGCGCCGCAGTGGCGAGGCCGCCGCCGTACATCGTCGAGGCGAGCCGGTGCTCACCGGCGTCCTGTAGGCGCTGCTGCAGGCACGCGATGAACCAGATGAAGAACAGGAACGCGATGCCCGTCAGGTAGCCGCGCCAGAGGAGGGCGTGGTGGTGCATCGCGATGTAGTTGAGGTAGGTCGCGCCACTGTCGCTTGCCTTCGGCGCGGACGAGGTCGGCAACAGGAAGAAGCAGATCGCCGCCAGGACGGCGAAGCAGGCTCCGGCGAGCGGCGCCCGGCGATCCCACGTGGCCCGGTCCATTCGGTGAACCTCCTTGCGAGGGCGAGGGAAGATCGTGACGACCGCTACATACGACGTGCCCCGCTACGCTCCTCCCGTGGCGGAGAAGGCGGAGAAGGTCCGGCTCGGCGGCATGGCTCTCTCGAACGGCGTGCTCGTGCACGGCCCGACGTCGTGGGCATGCGCGATCAGGACCGCCGACGGCGAGCTGAAGGTCGTCGCGGAGCGGAAGCGCCTCCTCGGCTCGAACGTGAAGAACCCGCTGCTCCGTGGGCCCGCGCGGATCGCCGAGTCGTTCGCCTTCCTGCCGCGGCTGAAGCGTGTGCTGCCGGAGGCTCGGCTTCCCTTCGAGCGTCCGCGCGTGCTCGCGTCGATGCTGGCCTCGATGGTCGTCGTGCAGGGTGTGCGCCGCAGCCGGCTCGGCGACGCGGCGAAGGAGCTCGTCGGCGGCCTCCTCTCGGCGGCGCCCGCGTTGCTCGCGTTGCGCGGCGACGATGCCCTCGCCGCCTACCACGGCGCCGAGCACATCGCGATTGGCACGTACGAGCACGGTGAGCCGCGTGCAAAGGAGCACGAGCGATGTGGGTCGCACCTCCTCGGCCCGCTGCTCGCGACGAACGCTGCGGGGAACGTTCTTGCCGCACGTGCGCCGGAACGCCTGCGCGGTGTCGCGCGCGCCGCCGCTGCGGTCGGCTCGCTCGCTGCCTCGACGGAGATCTTCGGCTGGATGCAGCGCAACCCCGGACATCCGCTCGCGCATGCGCTCGCGAAGCCGGGCCACGAGCTGCAGCACCGGCTTGCCACGGCCGAGCCCACACCGGACCAGCTCGAGGTCGCCGAGGCTGCGCTCCGTGCCTGCCTCGAGCTCGAGTCGTAGCCGGCTCGACCCGCAGGTCTTCGACCTGCCTGTCGAGAAGATCAAGGCCGGCTATTACACCGACGCGTACTTCAACTACACGCGGTCGTTGTTGCTGGCCGACGGCCGCCACCCGCGCGTGCTGATGCAGGTGTTCCAGAAGAACGACGCATACCTTGGGGGAATGGACGAGGCGATCGCCGTCCTCGAGCTCTGCGCCGATTCGTGGGACGGTCTCGTCGTGCACGCGTTGTACGACGGCGACCGCGTCGAGCCGTGGGAGACCGTGCTGACGATCGAGGGCGACTACGCGACGTTCGCCCACCTCGAGACCGTGTACCTCGGGACGCTCGCACGACGCACGCTGATCACCACGAACGTCGTGCGTGTTCTCGAAGCCGCGAACGGCAAGCCGATCATCTTCATGCCGGCGCGTCACGACCACTACCGCGTGCAGACGGGCGACGGGTACGCCGCGTACGTCGCAGGCCGTGTCGTCGGTGCGGAGATCGGCGTCACCACCGACGACCAGGCCTCGTGGTGGGGCGGCCGCGGCGTCGGCACCGTGCCGCACGCACTCATCGCGGCCTACGACGCGAACACGGTTGTCGCGGCAGAGCGCTTCGCGGACTGGGCGCCGCCGGGCATGAACGTCACCGTGCTCGTCGACTTCGCGAATGACTCGGTGCGTACCGCGCTCGAGGTCGCGCGTGCGCTCGGGCCGCGGCTGTGGGGGATCCGCCTCGACACGTCGGAGGCGCTCGTCGACCGCGGTCTCGGTCCCGGCGGTGCGAACGGCGTGAACGCCGAGCTCGTGCGGCTCGTGCGGGCCGCCCTCGACCGTGAGGGCTTCGACGGGGTGCGGATCGTCGTCTCCGGCGGGTTCGACGTCGCCAAGATCCGCGCATTCGAGGCCGACGGTGTCCCCGTGGACGCCTACGGCGTCGGGTCGTCGCTCATCCGCGGCGCGAACGACTTCACCGCCGACCTCGTGCTCGTCGACGGCAAGCCGGCCGCGAAGGTCGGCCGCTCCCACCGCCCGAACCCGCGGCTGGAGCGCGTGCTTTAGCCTTGGGAGCGATGTGCCGATGACCTCGTGGATGGTCGCCAGCGTCGGTTCGGAGATCCAGAACTTCGCCTTGACGTGGCTGCCGGTCATGTTCTTCGGCCTAATGGTGGTCGTCGTGCTGCTCCTGTGGCGCACGGTCAAGCTGATGCCGCGCGTCCGGCCGACGGAGATCACGCCCGGATCGTCGTCCTCGGTCACGTGGTCGCAGGTCGCCGGGCTCGACGAGGCGAAGGCCGAGCTGCAGGAGGTCGTCGACTTCCTGCGCGACCCGAAGCGCTTCGAGCGACTCGGGGCGCGCGTGCCGAAGGGGATCCTCTTCCACGGGCCGCCCGGGACCGGCAAGACGCTCGCTGCGAAGGCGGTCGCGAACGAGTCTGGCGCGCGCTTCTACGCGCAGAGCGCATCGGCGTTCGTCGAGATGTTCGCCGGACTCGGTGCCGCACGCATTCGCAAGCTCTTCGAGGAGGCGCGCAAGAACGCGCCTTCGATCGTCTTCATCGACGAGCTCGACGCCGTCGGCCGCACGCGCAGCGGCCACTCGTTCAACCGCGAGCAGGATCAGACGCTGAACCAGCTCCTCGTCGAGCTCGACGGATTCGGTCCGCGCGACCAGGTCGTCGTCATGGGCGCGTCGAACCGCCTCCAGGATCTCGACCCGGCGCTGCTTCGCCCCGGGCGCTTCGACCGCCAGGTCCTCATCCAGCCGCCCGACATGAAAGGCCGCCGTGCGATCCTCGGCGTGCACACGGTCGGCAAGCCGCTCGCCGACGACGTCGACCTCGACTCGGTGGCGCGGCAGACCGCCGGCCTCACCGGCGCCGACCTCGCGAACATCTGCAACGAGGCTGCGATCGCCGCAGGACGCAAGGACCACAACTCGATCGCGCAGGCCGACTTCGACCACGCGATGGACCGCGTCATCGCCGGTCTGCAGCAGCGCCGCGTCATCAGCGAGAAGGAGAAGCGCATCCTCGCCTACCACGAAGCGGGCCACGCGCTCGCGTCGCATCTCATGACGGGGACGTCGACGGTGCAGAAGGCGACGATCATCGCGCGCGGCAGCGCGCTCGGCTACACGCTCAATCTTCCGGAAGAGGAGCGGTACCTGCACACGAAGGAGGAGCTCGTCGACTGGATGGTCGTGACGCTCGCCGGACGCGCCGCCGAGCAAGTGGTGTTCGGGCGCGTCACGAACGGCGCAGCCAACGACCTCGAGAAGGTAACCGACCTCGCACGCTCGATGGTGTTCGAGTACGGCATGGGCGACAGCGCGGTCTCGCGCACGATGCGCGCCGACAACTATGCGTTGTCGGAGGAGACGAAGCGCATGCGCGACCAGGAGCAGGCGCGGCTCACCGACCACGCGTACACCGAGGCGCTGCGCATCATGAACAAGCACCGGCCGGCACTCGACCGCGTCGCGAACGCGCTCCTCGAGAAGGAGACGCTCTCCCGCGACGACCTCCTGCTCCTCTTCGGCGACGTCGAGCCCGAGTCGCGCGCGTCCGAGACGGTCGGCGTCATCCGCGCGCTGAACGCCGAGCAGCCTGCCGGCTAGCCGTTGAACCCCTTCAGCTTGCTCACGTCGATCGCGTGGGCGGGCTTCGTCACGGTCACCGGCCGGTTCCAGTCCTCGAAGCTGATCCGGCCG
>JAFAHG010000052.1 GCA_019237315.1 Actinomycetota bacterium | reverse complement strand
GCCGAAGACCGCGCAGCACGCGCGTCGCCTCGCCGAGCATCCGGTCGTCCGCGAACCGCGTAAGGAACTCCGAGTGGTCATCCTCCAGTCCAAGGACGAAGCGCACGTGCTCGACGCCGGCCTCGCTCGCTGCGCGCACGCAGATCGTTCCGTCGGGCTGCTGCCATGCGCGCGCCGGCTCGAGACCGTCGACGCCGTCGACGGTCGCGCGGTACACGCCGTCGAAGACCGTGCGCGTCGCGTCGCCGAAGCGCACGGACGCGCGAAGGGAGTACGGCCCGCGGGGTCTCAGCTGCGCGGCGATCACCGCGCGGACGTTATCGGCCGGCCCGGCGCGTTACGCGCCGATGGAGTCGCCCTGCAGCGCCGACGCGACGTCGGCTGCGCGGTCGAGCACGTCCATCGCATCTTCGACGCGGCCGACGCTCCGCAGGTAACGGCCGTAGGCGCGGAGGACGTCGTTTCGCTCGCGGCGGGTGCCGTGCACCGCGAGCGTCTCGACCGCTTCCTGGAACGTCTCGTCCGCGGCCGGGTCGCCGTCGAGAGCAAGCCCGGCGGCGACGGCAGCCAGCGCGAGCCCGCGCTGGTTCGGAAACTCGCTGCCCGCCGCGTCGGCCGCGAGCCGTCCGCGGTACACGGCCTCGAGCGCGTCTCCACGCGCGACTGCGAGGTCGGCTTGCATCCGACGCAGCACGGCGAGGTCGCCCGGCTCGGGCCACGCACCGAGGAGGAACTCCGCGCGGGCGATGTCCTGGCCGGCCGCGTCGAGCTCGACGGCGAGAATGGCGGAACCCGCGACGTTGAGGTGCGCGCGCGCGAGGTGAAGCGAATCCTCTGTCAGCTCGAGCATCGCGACTGCGCGGCGGAAGTGCTCGAGCGCCGCGGCCGGCCGGGCCTGCTCGTGGGCGATGCGCCCGAGCGACCAGTAGAGGCGGACGCGCGTGTACGGGTCGGCGATCGCCGACTCGGCCTCCGAGATCACCTGCGCGACGACGCCGGTCGCGCGCGAGAGCTCGCCGAGGTCGGTGAGCGCGAAGCTGAGGTAGGTCGCGTAACGCACCTGCGCCGCGTAGTCGTCCGGCGCGTCGCGCCTCGTCTGCTCGAGGCCGCGCTCGAAGAGCGCGACGGCACGCTGCGGGAACCCGGCGTCCGAGTACGCGCGGCCGAGGGTCGCGAACACGTCAGGGCGGCCGGCGGCGCTGATCGTGCCGGAGTCGAGAGCGGTCTCGAGCTGCGCGATCGCCTCGCCGTTGTCGCCGCGCCGGGCGGCGGCCATCCCGAGGAAGAGCCGGGCGCGCACCGCCGCGACCGTGTCCGAGGCGGCGATCGCCTCGCGCAGCACGCGTCGGACCTCCTCCTGCAGCGCCGGGTCGTCGTCCAGCCGGAGACGGAGCTCCGCGTCCGCGAGCACGAGCTCGCGCGCGCTCGTCGGCGCGAGCTCGAAGCCGGTCTCGAGGTACTCGACCGAGACGCCGAGCTTCGCCGCGATCTTCCGCAGCGCCTTGACCGAGGGCTGCCGCGCCCCGGCCTCGATCCGCGAGATGTATGCGTAGCTGACGCCGGGCGTGGAGAGCTCGCGCTGCGACAGGCCGCGCTCGGTGCGCAGGCGCCTGAGGCGCTCGCCGATCGACTCGGTGGGGGAGGTGCCGAAAGTCAAAACCCGGCGGATCATGCCCCGGCAGGGTCGGCCAGTCAATGCTGAGCAGCGGATTTCATGCGGATTTCACACCGGCCCTTGACAACAAATGTCCGCAACGGTCTTCTACTAGGTCCCGGAGAACAAAGGAGGTGAATCCCTTGCGCAAGCTCTCGCCGCGTGTCCAGCTTTTCGTCGTCGTGCTTGTCGCGGTCGCCTCGGCGCTCGCGATCGGCGGCAACCCCTGGGGTCCGTAGCCCGTCCGCGGCGGGTCGGGCGGGGTGAGGATGCTCCGCCCGACCCGTTACGCTCTGCGACGTGTGGCAGAGCGCCGCGGCCCGCGTCTCGCTGTGGAGCCGCGAGCGGAAGCTTCGGCTCTTCCTTGAGCTCTACCGCCCGGGTCCGGAGACCTCGGTCGTCGACGTCGGGGTGACCGACGCGCCGTTCGGCGGCGGCTCGAGCGACAACTACTTCGAGGCCCACTACCCGTGGCCGGAGCGGGTGACCGCGGTCGGCCAGACAGAGCTCGACCGCTTTGCCGCGGCGTTCCCAAAAGTGCACAGCGTGCGCGCGGACGGCCGAGAGCTTCCCTTCCGCGACGGTGAGTTCGACCTCGGCTTCTCGAACGCGGTCGTCGAGCATGTCGCCGGCGGCCGCGAGGGCCAACGCCGCTTCGTCGAGGAGCTCTGCCGCGTTGCGCGGCGCGTCTTCGTGACCACGCCGAACCGGTTCTTCCCCGTCGACCCACACACGCTGCTCCCCTTCGTGCACTGGCTGCCGCCGGGATCCGCGCGCGACCGCCTGCTGCGCGCACGCGGCTTCGCGGACGTGCTCGATCCGCTCGGGCCGCGCGAGCTCGCGTCGCTCTTCCCGTACCCCGTGCGTGTGCTGAACCGCGGGATGACGCTGATCGCGGTCGGACCCCGATGAGCTTGCGTCGGCCCGTGTGGGTCGTGCCGGTGTTCGTGGTCGGGCTCGCGCTGCACAACCTCGTCATGGCCCTCCTCTGGCAGGCAGGTCTGCGCGGCACCGGGCTGACGGTCGTCGCCGCATGGAAGGAGGTGCTGCTCGCGCTCGCGCTTGCGGGTGCAGTCGTCGGTGCGCGCCGGCTTCCGATAGGGCGCAACGTTGCGGACTGGCTCGCGCTCGCGTACGGCGCGCTCGTCATCCTCTACGCGATCCTCCCGCAGAGCGCGCTCGGCGGTGCGGCCACGCACAAGGGCG
>JAFAHG010000215.1 GCA_019237315.1 Actinomycetota bacterium | reverse complement strand
GATGTAGTCCTCGTCGAGCTCCCAGCCGAGACCGGGTGCGTCCGAGAGCGTGATCGTCCCGTCGCGGAGCGGCGGGCGGTTCGCGATCAGGTTCCACCAGATCGGGTCGCGGTCCGGGTGGAAGCACTCGACGAACGTCCCGTGCGGAATCGCGCAGAGGAGATGCGACGCGACCTGCGGCTCTTCGTGGTGGCCCATCTTCACGTCGTAGGCGAGCGCCGTCGCGGCGACGCGCCGCCATTCGGTCGGTCCGCCGGACCACGACGCGTCGAAGTTGCAGACGTCGATCGCGCCGGCGTCCATCAGGTCGCGGCAGCCGGCGGCGGAGAACTCGCTCTGGCCGGCACACACGCGGACCGCCGCGCTGTAGCGCACGTCGCGCATGGCCCGCCGGTCGTTCGCCCACTTGCACGGCTCCTCGAACCAGTGGAGGTCGCAGTCCTCGACGAGCTGCGCGAAGCGGATCGCCTCGCGCGGGCCCCACGCCTGGTTCGCGTCGGCCGCGAGCACGAAGTCGGGGCCCGCCGCCTCGCGCGCCGTACGGAAGCGCTGCGCGTCCTCTTCCGGTGACAGGCCGCCGACCTTGAACTTCATCCCGGCGAGCCCGCGGTCGCGCAGGTCGGCGACCTCGGCCGGGATGTCGGCGCCCTCCCGGTAGTAGCCGCCGATCGAGATCATCGGGATCGTGTTCCGGAACCCACCCCAGAGGCGCCAGAGCGGCTGGCCGAGGAGCTTCCCGACCGCGTCCCAGACGGCCGTGTCGATGCCTGCGCAGGCAACGAGCCCGAGCCGCCGGTCGCGGAGGATGTCCGCGGTCGCCGGCCGCGCGAGCTGCCAAAGCCGCTCGGTGGCGAAGACGTCTTCGCCGATCACGTGCGGGACGATCTCGTCGCGGACGATCGCGTCGATCTCGCGCAGCGCGGCGTCCTCGTCACCCACGTAGGCCTCGCCGACGACGCCGTCCTCGGTGTGGAGGCGCACGACGAGCGTCGAGCGGTGCGTCATCTTGTACGCGCTGCCGCGGTAGGTGCGCGCGAGGGGCACGCGGATGCGGGTCGTCTCGACCCGCTCGATCCGGACGGCGGTCTGCGTCACGAGCTCACTGTCAGTCATCGTCCGTCTCCCTCGCAGCGAGCTGGTAACGGTTCCGGCCTAGTCTTGACGACACACCCCTGCGTTGTCAATCGTAGGAGGCGTGAGCGAGCTGCACGACGGACTGAAGGCCTACGTGGCGCGCGCCGCGGCGGCTCCGCCCGCCTGGGAGCAACCGATCGAGGCGCTGCGCGCCGGCCCCGAGGCCGAGAACCCGGAGATCTGGGGCGAGCCCGACGCGGTCGAGCACGTGGAGGACCGCGACGCCGGCGGTGTGCGGGTCCGCGTCTACCGGCCCGCGGCGGAGGGACCGCTCCCCGCTCTGGTCTGGTTCCACGGCGGCGGCTGGGCCGTCGGCAGTCTCGACTCGCACGACCCGCTCTGCCGCGCGCTCGCGGCACGCACGCCGTGCGTCGTCGTCGCCGTGGACTACCGGCTCGCACCGGAGCATCCGTTCCCGGCCGGGCTCGAGGACGCGTGGTCGGCGACGGAGTGGACGTTCGCGCATGCGGCCGAGCTCGGCGCCGACGCGGAGCGCATCTCCGTCGGCGGTGACAGCTCCGGCGGCAACCTCGCAGCCGTCGTCGCGCTCCGCGCGCGCGACCGCGGCGTCGCGCTCGCGCGTCAGATCCTCGTCTACCCGGTCGCGGATTTCGACTTCGAACGGCCGTCGTACGCCGAGCACGCGACCGGTCTCAACCTGACGACGGAGAAGATGCGCTGGTACTGGCGCCTGTACCTGGACGGCGCCGACGGAACGCATCCCGACGCGTCGCCCCTGCGCGCCGACCTCCACGGTGTCGCACCGGCGGTCGTGATCACGGCATCGCACGACGTGCTGCGGTCGGAGGGCGAGGAGTACGCGCGCCGGCTCGAGCAGGCGGGCGTCCCCGTCAAGCACCGGCACTACGACGGGATGATCCACGGCTTCCTCCGCATGCCGCGCCTCGTCGACGACGCCGCGACGGCCGTCGACGAGATCGCGGCGGCGTTGCGCTAGACCGGCGGCGGAACGACCGTCGTCTCCTCGACGATGCACGACTGCGCATCGCCGAGGAAGAGCTTCCGGTCCTCGACGAGCATCCCCGCGTACGGCTCCGTCGCGAACGCGGCGTCGGCGGCCTCGACCGAGTCGAACCAGAGCTCGCCGACGCCGTCCCACGCCGCGTCGCCGGGCGTCCAGCGCTGCACGACGCCGAAGCGCAGCCCGCGCAGGCCGGGCAGCTGCCTGACGATGTCCGCGTGCGGGCCCATCCAGTGCGCGAGGAACTCGTCGCGCGACATCCCCTCACGCCTGCGCACGAGGCTGACCCGCTTGATCAACGGCTGACGCTCTCGAGCTTCCCGCTTCGCGCCGACCGGTACGCCGCGTCCGTGATCTCGACCGCGCGTGCGCCGAGTTCGCCGGGCGAGCAGTTCTGCACGTCCTTGCCGAGCGCGAGATCGACGAGCGCGTTCGGCGGACCGTCGCAGTTGTACACGAGCGCGCCGGGCTCCTTGCGCGGGCCGACCTCGAACCCGTCGGTCCGGTAGAGCCAAAGCTCGTCGCGGAAGAGGTCGATCATGAACTCGCCTTCCGAGCCGATCGCGCGCACTTCGAGCTCGTGGCGGTTGTCGATCGCGCCGACGTGGTTCGACCCACCCGCCATCGTGCCGATCGACCCGTTGTCGTACTGGATGACCGCGGCGTCGTGGTGCTCGACCGGCGCGTCGAGCACGGCCTTCATCAACGCGAACACCGCCTCGCCGCGCAACCCCGTCAGCCAGAGCGCGCACCCGAGCGCGTGCGAGAGCTGCGCCTGCGCGTAGCCGCCGCCGTTCTTCGGGTCGGTCCACGTCGCCTGCTCCGGGATCGCCTCCGGCGCCGACTGCGGATACGCGCCGAGGTTCGCGAGCAGCTCGCGCGTCACCGACGACATCGCGATCGACGACTGCTCGATCTCGCCGATCCCGTGCTCGTCCATCAGCTGCTTCGCCTCGCGCATCCACGGCAGGTAGTTCCAGCCGTAGCTGATGACGAGGTGCAGTCCCTTCTCGTCGGCGGTGCGGACGAGATCCCACGCGTGCCCGGGCTGAACCGTGAACGGCTTCTCGCAGAGCACGTGCGCGCCCGCGTCGAGCGCCGCCTTTGCGTGCTCGTAGTGCAGGCCGTGCGGGCTCGCGACGAGGCAGATGTCCATGCCGGCGTCGATCACGTCGCGGTAGTCCTCGCTCGCGACCTGGAAGCCCCAGTCGTCCTTGATCTTCTGGAGGAGCTCCGGCCCCTTGCGGCTGACGCCGACGAACTCGACGTCGTCCCGGCGCTTCGCGAAGTTCGGGAGATGCGACGCGACGGTCCACGATCCCGCGCCGATGACTCCGAGTCGCAGCTTCGCCATGCGTTCCTCCTTTAGTGGAAGTCGACGTGCTCGTCGAGCACGATGTCGGTGACTCCGCCGAGCCCGAGCTCGAGACGCACGCGGTGCGTCCCCGGCTCGACGGGAAACTCGATCGCCGCGTCCTGTCCGCGCCGGACGTAGAAGCCGTGCTCCGGTCCGAGCTCGGCGGCGCGCACCGGCACGCCCGTCTCGCCGGGGTTCCGGTTGACGAGCGTCGGCTCGACCCGTTCGCCGTCGACCTCGAGCGCGAGCGCCGAGATGTAGCGCGACGACGTGCCCGGGTTGTGCAGGACGAGCCCGCCGTCGCCGCCGCGGATCTGCGGAGGCTCGGGCCAGCCGTGCTCGACGAACAGGCGCAGGTCGGCGAACGTGTCGGGCCGCCGGCCGCCGAGCAGCGCCCGCGCACGCTCCGCGAGCAGCTCCGCCCCCGCCTCGATCTGCTCGCCGCCGAACTCGCGCGACGCGGTGAACCTCGGGTTGCGGCCGTAGATGCCAAGGTGGGTCGCCTGCGGGTCGTCGGCGAGCCGGTCGACGTGCACGAGGTCCGGCTCGAGCTCGAGCATCCACGACGTCTCGATCCGCGCCGCGTGGTCGACGGTCGTCGGATCGCCGGTCTCGGGCGCCGTCAGCCGCGCCGCGTTCAGCTCGAGCCAGCAGAGCGCGTAGGCCGCGAGCCCGTCGTTCCGCTGCTCGGCCTCGGCGCACGTCCGCTTCAGCAGGTGATTGAGGTCGAGCGGGCCGTGCCCCGTGAGGACGACGACGGCGCGGTAGCCGCGGCGTGCGAGCTGGTCGAGCGTCGCCCCGACCCACGCGTGCACGAGCCCGGGCTCGAACGACAGCGTGAAGGGAAGGTCGAGGCACCCGCTCGCGAGGTAGACGGGCGGTAGGACGACGCCGCCCGAGCGTTCCGCCGCGCGCAGGCACAACGCGTGCGCCTCGAACGAGTCGACGCCCGCCGGCAGGTGCTCGCCGTGGAACTCGAGCGTCCCGACCGGCACGTACGCGAGCGCCGCCTCCTCCTGCAGCGCGCGGAGCTCCGCGGGGTGCAGCCGCTCGTAGCGCCACTCGGTCACGCGCGCGGCGGCTGGAAGAACTCGATCGAGATCCCGTCGTGGATGCGCAGGTACGACGCACGCGCGCCGCGGTTCGGCCCGCCGTCGACCTCGATCGGCCCTTCCGGCACGACCGGCGTCGCGCCCGCGGCGACGGCGCGATCCCACGCAGCGCGTGCGTCGTCGACCTCGAGGCAGAGATGCACGTTGCCGGGGTTCGCAGTCGCGTCGGAGTTCTGCACCTTCCCGTCGAGCTGGTAGTCGAGGAGCTCGAGCACGATTCCGCCTGGGAGGTCGAGGAACGCCGCGTCGATCGACAGGTTCGAGTAGCCGAGGTGCGTGCTGAGGTACGGGCGGTCGAGGGTCGTGCGCCACTTCGGCTCGACCCCGAGGAACTGCCGCCAGAACGCGAGCGCGTCGTCGAGGTTCGCGACCGACATGCCGACGTGGTGCACACGCGTCGCCGTGTGCGGCGGAAGGCTCGGGTCGCTCACCGAGCGGATGCTACGGCGTGCGCCGCGCGGCGTCGACCGGGAACCGGAATCGGTTCGCGCCCGCACGCAGGCGACTTGACACCCTCTCCGAAACCGTCGTAGGCTCCGCCGGAATCGAATCCGGTCTCCAGCGGGAGGTCGGTTTCCAACGTCCTCATGGAGGTGGCCGGGATGCGATCCCCCAGAATCGCCGCGCTCACCGTCGGCGTCGTGCTCGCACTCGCCGCGACGGCCGTCATGGCCGGGAGCGGTGCGGCGAAGAGCACCGCAGGCGGCAAGATCAAGATCGGGTACATCAACCTGTCCGACCAGTTGCCGTTCGTCGTCATCGTCCGCCACAGCATCGAGGCGGCGGCGAAGGCGGCCGGCGTGCAGCTCGTCGAGTGCGACTCGAACCTCGACGCACAAAAGGCGATCAACTGCGCCGCGCAGTTCAAGACCGAGGGTGTCCAGGGCATCGCGAACTTCCAGCTCGACGCCACGGCCGCACCTCGCGTCTGCGCGGCCGGTCCGAACGTGCCCACCGTCGCCATCGACATCCACCAGCCGCCGTGCGAGAAGGTCTTCTTCGGCGCGAACAACAAGCTCGCCGGCCAGATCGACGGCCAGGCGGTCGGCCAGTTCGCCAAGTCGAAGTGGAACTGTAAGGCGGATGCCTTGCTGTCGCTCAACGCACCGACCGCGGGCCAGGTCGTCGTCGACCGCGAGAACGGCGAGATCTCAGGCTTCAAGCAGTCGTGCCCGAGCGTCAAGGTGATCAAGGTCACGACGAACGCCACCACGGACGGTTCGATTCAGCCGTTCACGGACACGCTCTCGAGGCTCCCGGGCGCCCACCACATCCTCGTCGTCGCAACGAACGACGACCAGGCGATCGGGGCGGTCAAGGCCGCACAGTCCGCGAACCGCCTGGGCGACATCTACGTCGGCGCCCAGGGTGGCGACCCCACTTCCTGGCCGTACATCTGCGGCAAGACGACCTTCAAGAACTGGATCGGCGACACCGCGTACTTCCCGCAGCGGTACGGGCAGAACATCGTCCCGGCGCTCGTCGCTCTCGTCCAGGGCAAGAAGGAGCCGCGCTACATCTACACGAAGCACCAGCTCCTGACGCCTCAGAACATCACGTCGATCTACCCGACGGCCTGCAAGTAGCAGTTCCCGGCGGACGCATGACGCCACTTCTCGCGGCGCGCGGCGTCCGCAAGTCGTTCGGCGGTGTCGAGGTCCTGCACGGTGTGGACCTCGACGCCGCCGCCGGCTCCATCGTCGCCCTGCTCGGCGAGAACGGGGCCGGCAAGTCGACCCTCGTCAAGATTCTCGCCGGCGACTACACCCCCGACGCCGGCGAGATCGCAATCGGCGGCGAACGCTATTCGCAGCTGACGCCGATCTCCGCGCGTGCCGCCGGCGTCCGGATGATCCATCAGGAGTTCCAGGACGCACCGACGCTGACCGTCGCCGAGAACATCTCCCTCGGAAGGCTCCCGTCGCGGAGCGGACTCGTCCGCTGGCGCGAGGTTCGCGAGCGGGCCGAGACCGTCCTTGCGCAAATGGGCGTCACGCTCTCACCGTCGGCGCCGGTGGGAAAGCTGCGCGTCGGCGAGCGTCAGGTCGTGGAGATCGCACGCGCGCTCTCGGACGAAGCACGCGTCCTCATCCTCGACGAACCGACGGCGGCGCTCTCACAGCAAGAGGTCGATCGCCTCTTCGCGTTCTTGCGGCGCTTGCGCGACCAGGGGACGGCGATCATCTACATCACACACCGGCTCGACGAGGTTCACGCCATCTCCGACCGCGTGCAGGTGCTCCGCGACGGCTCCGTCGCGGCCGAGGGAAAGACGGAAGACTTCGATCGCGCGCGGCTCGTCGAAGCGATGATCGGCCGCGCGGCAGCCGCGCTCTCTCGGCCTCCGGCGCCGACGTGGCCGCTCGGAGAGACGCCCGCGCTGGAGCTTTCGGCCGCGAGCGCGGAGCCCGCATTCCGGAACGTCACCCTGGCGGTACGGCCCGGCGAGATCGTCGCCCTGTACGGCAAGCTCGGTGCCGGCTCGGCCGAGGTGGCGGAGACCGTCTTCGGCCTGCGGAAGCTGACGTCCGGAACCCTCGCCGTGGGCGGCAAGCCGGGAACGGCGCGTGGACCCGCTGCGTCCATCTCGCGAGGCGTCGGATTCGTGCCTGCGGACCGGAAGCGCGAAGCCATCCTGCCGGTGCGACCGGTGGCCGAAAACGTCGCAGCGTCGTCGTGGCGGCGGCTCGCGAAGCTCGGATGGCTCATCTCGCGCCGGTCTGAAGCGGCCGCGTACAAGCGTTGGCACGACGCGCTCTCGATCCGTTCTCGGAACGACCCGCTGCAGCCGATCATCACGTTGTCGGGCGGGAACCAGCAGAAAGTCGTGCTTGCCCGCTGGCTCGAACGCGGCTCGCCGCTCCTCGTGATGATCGAACCCACGCGCGGCGTGGACGTCGGCGCGCGTGCGGAGCTCTATGCGTCGATGCGCGAGCTCGCTTCCGACGGCGTCGCGATGCTCATCTCCACGTCGGACTACGAGGAGGTCGTCCAGGTGGCGGACCGCGCGCTCGTGATGGCGCGAGGCGACGTGGTGGTCGAGCTGGCCGGTGACGAGATCACGACGAGCCGACTCCTGACGGAGGCCGGCGGATGAGCCTGACCGGAGACCATTCGTCCGCAGCCCCGCCCGCCGTCGTGCCGGAGGGGCCGCGTCGGAGCCGGGCGCGCGCCATCGCGGCACGCGTCCCCGAGTCGGCCGCGCTCGTCGTCGTGCTCGCCGTGCTCATCGTCTTCTTCTCGCTGAAGACGCCGTACTTCTTCAACACCGACAACTTCATCAACATCCTGATCGCCTCTGCCGTCGTCGGGATCATCGCGTGCCCGGCGACGATGCTCCTGATCGCGGGGCAGTTCGATCTCTCCGTCGGGGGAGCCACTGCGCTCGTGACGGCCGTGTTCGCGACCTCGTTCGTACACAACCGACCGCTGATCGTTTCCATCCTGCTCGCACTCGGAACCGGCATCGGCGTCGGAGTGCTCAACGGCTTCCTCGTCACGGTCATCGGGATCAACGCACTGATCACGACCATCGGAACCATGGGAGTCATGCGCGCATTCGCGTTCATCCAGACAAACGGAGAGGCGGTCGGATTCAACGGCTTCACGACGCTCGGCGTGACGCGACCGTTCCTCAACGTCCCGTGGATGGTCTGGATCTTCCTTGGCATCGTGCTGCTGACGATGTTCGTCATGCGCGCGACGACGTTCGGGCGTTCGCTCTACGCGATCGGGGCGAACCCGGCGGCCGCGCGCCTCGCCGGCATCCGCACGCGCCGGGTCGTCTTCCTCGGCTTCGTCCTTTCCGGGACGGCGGTCGGCCTGACCGGCCTCCTTCTCGCCTCCCAAACGGGGCAGGGTTCCGGCAACGCCGCGACGGGCCTCGAGTTCTCGGCGATCACCGCCGTCGTCCTCGGCGGAGCGAGCCTTGCCGGAGGACGCGGCTCGATCGTCGGAACGATTCTCGGCGTCCTCGTGATCAGCGTCGTCAACAACGGCATCGTGCTCCTGAACATCGAGTCCTTCTGGCAGGACGTCGTGCGCGGGCTGCTGCTGATCGTGGCCGTCGCAATCGACCAGCTCCGACTCCGCCTCACGAGCGAATGACGCAGCAGAAGGGCATCTCCGGCAGCGCCGTGCCGCCGGTCGTCAAGCTCACCTGGTCCGACGAGCTCGGCAAGCGCGTCCGCGAGGGCGACTGGCAGGACCAGGCCGTCTCGACGACGACGAAGATCCAGGAGGCGATCGCCGCCAACCAGTGGGAGCTCGCCGCGCAGCTCGTCGACTACTGGATGGAAGAGGCGAAGGTCGTGCACGTCATCTACCAGATCTGGACGGACGGCTTCCTCGCACACCTCCGCGAGCAGGGCGTGCCGGAGGACGAGCTCAGCGAGGAGCTGACGCGGCTGCGCACGCTGCTCGCGTTTCCCGACGGACGGCCGTTCGAGGCCTCCGGCCCGTGGAAGGAGCTCGCCGTGCAGGCCGGCCTCCTCGGCAACTCGATCCGCGGCTACGAGATCTCAGCGGAGCAGGCGCTCGCCGACCTCGACGCGCTGCGCGAGTACTGGCGGCAGATCCACGACCGCGGCGCCGACTTCCAGGCGGGTCTGCTCAGCTTCGTCGCACGGAAGTTCGGCGAGGATCGCGTCGTCGACGCGTACGCGCGCGTGCTCGAGCCGTACCTCGACGAGCGTTACGGGCCGTTCGACATCCGGCAGCGCGCGTACGAGGACACGCTGTACCGGAACCTCTATCTCTCGTTCGAGGCGATGCGCGGCCACCTCGTCGGCCCGCTGCGGAACGGCGACATGGAGGTCGACGAGTACCACGACCGCTTCGTCATCTCGTTCGACCCGTGCGGCTCGGGCGGCCGCCAGAACCGCGGGGACCCGATCGAGCAGACGCCGTCCCGCGCGGAGGAGCCGTACGAGTTCACCGTCCTCCAGAAGGAGCACGACTGGGCGTGGAACGAGAAGGGCGTGTGCGTGTACTGCGCGCACTGTTGCTTCGCGCTCGAGTACTGGCCGGCGAAGCACTGGGGCCACCCACTCCGCGTGATCGACTCGCCGCTCTACCCGAACGAGACGTCGGGGCCGGAGCCGAAGAAGTGCACGTGGACGATCTACAAGTCGCTCGACGCGATCCCCGCCGAGGCGTACGAGCGCCTCGGCATGACGAAGCCGAGGTAGCCGGCGGCAGCGTCGGCTGCCGCCGGCCCGGAGTCGCGACTACGCGACGCGGTAGCTCGCGGTGCGCGTAGCGGTGGCACCGTCGCTGTCGACCGTGAGCGCGACGTGCAGCAAGTTTCCTTTCGCAGTCGCAGGGATCGTCAGGCCGACGGTGGCGACGCCCTGCGCGAGCTTCACGCTGCTGCGCAACGTGCTCGTCCCGACCTTGACCGACGCGACCGCGGTTCCGCCGGTGACCGGGAACGCCACCGTGAACGGCTTTCCGGCGCGAGCAGAGGCTGCCTTCGGCG
>JAFAHG010000135.1 GCA_019237315.1 Actinomycetota bacterium | reverse complement strand
CAGCGCACCGCCGGATGCCGCATCGCTTCGACGACCTTGCGCGTCAGCCGGTCGGCATCCTCGCGTTGGCCGGCGTGCAGCGACAGCTGCACCCAGTCGAGCTCGGCGAGGACGTCGTCCGGCAGGTCGAGCTCGCCGTCGCGGCGGATGTCGCACTCGGTGCCGCGCAGCACGCGGAACGGCGCGACGACCTCGTTCACCGCGGCGATCTCCTCCGCCTGCCGGCGTAGCGCATCCGCGTCGAGGCCCGGCACGACGCTCACGTTCGGCGTGTGATCGCAGATCGCCAGGTACTCGTAGCCGCGAGCGCGCGCGGCCTCGGCCATCTCGAGCACGCTCGCCTTCCCGTCCGACCACGTCGTGTGCGCATGCAGGTCGCCGCGGATGTCGGCGAGCTCGACGAGCGCCGGCGGCGAGTCGCGTGACGGCGTGCCCTCGCGCAGCTCCGGCGGCACGACGGGAAGACCGAGTGCTGCGAAGACGCCCGCCTCGTCGGGAGCGTCGGGCAGAGGCTCGAGTGCGTCGACCCACTCCTCTGAACCTGTCGCGCGCACGATCGCCGTGCCGAACGACGCGCGCGGAGCGACGACGAGCCGCACCGGCGTCCCGTCGACGGTGACGCCGACGTCCGGCTCGACGAGCACGACGATCTCGGGCAGCTCCGCAAAGGCTGCGCGCACCGGGCCGGGATCCTTGGCGCAGACGGCGACGGCGAGGCGGCTCGAGCTGTCGCACCAGCGTCGTGGATCCCCTGCCGCGACGCCGCCGAGCGCGTCGGCGATCCGCTCGACGAGCGGCAGCGCACGGTTGAGGAGCAGCGGCCGCTTCGGCGCCTGCGCGCCGCGGTCGAGCGCGGCGAGGATGCGTGCCTCGGTCTTGGGCCCGACGCCGGACACCTCGCGCAAACGCCCCTCGCGCGCCGCGCGCCGGAACTCGTCGGCGGAACGGAGGCCGAGGGCCGCCCCGATCTCGGTCGCGCGCTTGGCCCCGATCCCGATCAGACGCCCCAGAGCGGCGAGCTCCGGCGACACCGTCCGTTCGAGCTCGCGCAGCTCTGCGATCTCTCCGGTCTCGACGAGCTCGCGCAGACGCCGCTCGATCCCGGGCCCGATACCGCGCAGCTCGCGCACGCGCCCCGCGGCGACGAGCTCGGCGACCGGCGCCGGTGTCGCGCGGATCAGCTCCGCCGCGCGCCGGTAGGCGCGGTAGGTGTAGTAGCCCGCGCCTGCCAGCTCGAGGAGCGCTGCGTACTCGTCGAGGCGTGCTGCGATCGTGGGGTTGTCGAGCATGTGTAACGGAAACGTGCCCGAGAAATACCGTGGTCGATGCCCCATCGGCTCGAGGCGCAGCTGATCCGCTACCTCACCGATGCCCATTCGATCGAAGTTCAGGCGCTCGCGCAGCTGAAGACCGCGCCCGCCAGCGCGGGCGATCCCGAGGTCGCGGAGGCGTTCCGCGAGCACCTGGCGGAGACGGAGGGTCACGAGCGCCTGGTCCGCGAACTGCTCGAGGAGCGCGGCGCCAGGCCGTCGCGCCTCAAGGATTCCGTGATGAGCGTGGGCGGGAAGGGGTTTGTCCTCTTCGCGCGGCTCCAGCCCGACACGCCGGGCAAGCTCCTCGCGCACGCGCTCTCCTACGAGGCGCTCGAGATCGCCTCGTACGCCCTCCTCGCGCGTGTCGCCGACCGCGTTGGAGCGCCGGACGTCTCCGGGATCGCACGCCAGATCTGCGACGAGGAGCGGACGATGATGCACCGGCTCGAAGCGTGTCTCGACCGCGCCGCGGACGCGTCTCTCGAGACGCGTGGCGGTGACGTGAAGAAGCGCCTCCGGAAGTACCTCGCCGACGCACACGCGATCGAAAAGCAGTCCGCGGAGCTCCTCTCGCGTGCGACCGGGTTCGTCGACGGCGGCCTCGCCGCGCTCTACGAGTCGCACCTCGCCGACACCCACGAGCACGAGCAGCTCGTCGAGGCGCGGTTACAGGGTCTCGGGGGCGACGCATCGACGCTGAAGGACGCCGCGATGCGCTTCGGTGCGACGAACTGGGCGGCGTTCTTCCGGACGCATCCCGACACACCGGCGAAGCTCACCGCGTTCGCCTACGCGTTCGAGCATCTCGAGATCGGCGGCTACGAACAGCTGCGACGCGTCGCCGACCGGGCGGGCGACCGCGACACGAGCGAGCTCGCGGCGCGCATCCTGCTCGACGAGCGCTCGGCCGCAAACCGCATCGCAGAGCACTTCGACGACGTCGTCGCGACGACGGTCGAGCGGCTACTGAGCTCGTAGCCCCAGGTAGCGGCCGAGCAACGCGAACCCTGCGAGCACCGCGGTCCCGTCGGCGAGGCCGCGCAACGCGCCGTCGAACGGATCCGACTGCACGACACCCGCGAGCGTGACCGCAGCACCGACGGCAGCGGCGACGACGAGCGCGAGGCGCCACGGGCGGCCCGTGAGCGGCGCGGGGACGAGGGGGCCGAGGTCGGCGAAGAGATCGCCCGCGGCCCCCGCCGCGGTGCTGCGCACGCGGACTCCGCGGAAGACGAGCGGTGTCGCCGCGATCAGTGCGGCCAGGCCGATCGCGCCGACGACGGTGTGACCGAGCGCGTTCACGGCGGCCATCGTCGCGAGGCCCGCACCGAGGGCGACCGTCGTCCGCCGGCGAATGACACGGGCCTCGGCGGCCGGCAGCGCAAGTCCACGGAGACGCGCCGCGCGCAGCACCGCGAGCGTGCCGGCGACGAACGCGACCTGCGGCGCGAGGATCGCGACCACCGTGGCGAGCGAGTCGTGCAGACGTCCCGCTTCCGCGAACGCGACTGTGTATGCGATCCCCGCGACCGCGAGCCCGCCGAACGCCGCGAACGCGCCGCGGCGTGTAGATCGGGTCGCGAGCTCGTCGGCGAATTGCTGCGCGAGTGCACGCGGCGACCCGAGATGCGCGTCGGGGTTGCAGGCGAGGTGGTCGGTGAGCTCCGCGACGATCCGGCGCCCCCGAAGGCCGCGGATGCCGACGGCGCGCAACTCGCGCGCGAGCTGGTCGAGATACGTCATGCGAGCACCTGCTCGACGGCGCGCGAGAAGAGCCGCCACTCGCGCCGCCGCTCGCCGAGCCGGCGCCTGCCGCCGGCGGTGACGCGGTAGACGCGCCGCCGGCGGCCGCCGGCGCTCGCCCACGAGCTCGAGAGGAGCCCGGCGGCCTCGAGCCGGTGCAGGGCCGGGTAGACCGTGCCCTCCGGCAGCGCGAAGGCGCCGCCGCTCCGGCGCTTCAGCTCCTCGATCACCGCGTACCCGTGGGCGGGCTCGGCGGCGACGACGGCGAGGATCAGCCCGTCGAGATGACCCTTGAGCTCCTCCGCGTGCACGCGGGGAGCCTATACCTAGCGTCGCTAGGCGTCAACCTCACGGTGACTTCATGTCCCGTCCATACGATGCAGGCGTGCTCGACCAGGCCGCTCCCGTCAAGCCGATCACGCTGCGGGGCGCGCAGCTCCGGTTCCGTGTGCCGCTCCTCGCGCCGCTGTATGCGCTGTACACGCAGCGTCTGCGGGCGCAGGTGCGCACGGCGCCGCTTCCACACCACGTCGCCGTCATCCTCGACGGCAACCGCCGTTGGGCGAGCCTCGTCGGTCTGCGCGCGCCCGGCGCCGGCCACTGGCACGGCGCGGAGAAGCTCGACGAGCTCCTCCACTGGTGCAGCGAGCTCGGCATCTCGGAGCTCACGGTCTGGGCGCTCTCGGGCGAGAACCTGGCGCGGCGAAGCGACGAGCTCGGCGCGCTGATCTCGATCCTCTCCGAGAAGCTGACCGCGCTCGCCGAGCGCGACCGGATCCGCATCCGCGTGTTCGGACGCCTGGAAGCGCTGCCCGCGGAGCTCGCGGAGACCGTGCAGCGCGTCGAGGCGCAGACCGCCTCGAACGACGGCCTCTGCCTCAACGTCGCCCTCGGCTACAGCGGCCGCGACGAACTCGTCGACGCGACGCGCGCACTCATCCGGTCGCTCGCCGCCGCGGGTGTGGATGCGGACGAGATGGCCGAGCGCGTCGACGCCGACGTCATCGAGCGGCACCTGTACACCGCCGACCACTCCGACCCCGACCTGATCATCCGCACGAGCGGCGAGATGCGGCTCTCGGGATTCCTGCCCTGGCAGTCGAGCCACAGCGAGTTCTACTTCACCGACGTCTACTGGCCCGCCTTCCGCGAGCTCGACTTCCTGCGTGCGGTGCGCACGTTCCAGCAGCGCGAGCGCCGCTTCGGGCGCTAGCCCAGCGCGAGCGGCGGGCCCGCGACGTTCGCGATCGCGAGGCGATACGCGCTCGCCGGTTTCTTCAGTACGAGCCGGAACCGTCCGTTCGGCTGCGTGTGGACGTCGCGCACCTGACGCCAGACGCCGTTTCGCTCCTCCTGCAGGACGACTCCCGAGAGGCCGCGCAGGAACCCGGCGAGGCGGAGCGGCCTATACGCGGTCACGCCGAGCGACGCGACGCTGACCGAGAAGAACACCGAGCGAAGCGAGAGCGCCTGTGCGAACTCCGCCGCGGTCAGCGTCTTCTTCACGTGCGGACCGAGGAGCACGACGCTCTGCGCGACACCGACGTCGTCGTGCGTGACGCGCACGTCCGTCACTGTCATCCCGAATCGCCGCGAGAGCGAGTCCGCGGCGAATACGGCCTGCCAGCGGTGGTTCGGCGAGAGCGAGTCGTACGGGTCCGACACGGAGACGAGGTACGGCACCGGTTGCATCCCCGCGAAGACGTCCTGGACGGGAGCGGTGCGTCCGCCCGAGTTCGAGTCGTAGTACGCGGTGATGACGCGCCCGTCGTAGAGGAGCGCCTCGCCGTGCGTCGCCTCGACGGCTGCGTCGGTCATGGGCTGCTCTGCCGGGATGCCGCCGTACATCTGGCTGCGGTTGTCCGCGTAGAGGTCGAAGGCCGCCGACGGGTTGAGGTCTGCGAGGGCGTACGAGCGTGCAGCGACGGCCTGCGCCTCGTAGGCCTGCGTGTTCCACCGCCCGGGCATCTCGGAGGGCACCACGCCGCGCAGGTACCGCTCGAGCGGGACCGTGTTGACGACCGAGAGCGTGCCCCCGGTGCGCAGGACGGTGAGCGCGCCGCGGTAGGCGACCCCGTCCACGGAAAGCGGCTGCACCCCCGGGTCGACGGCGACCGGCGGCACGAGCGGTTTCTTCCCGAGGAGCAGGCGCGGCGTCAGCGGAAGCAGCTTCGCCGGCACGTGCACCTTTCGCCCCGTGGCGTCGACGAGGAGGTACGGCGAACCCGACGCGATCGTGACGGTCGGCTTCGACTCGGCGACCAGCACCCGCACGGGCTGCTGCGCGACGTTCGCGATCGTCGTGTGCGGGTAGTAGTGGGAGAGGATGCGGCGGTAGCTCCACCCGTGCAGTGCGTAGCCCTCCGCGCCCCACTGGCTCATCCCGACGCCGTTCCCCCAGCCGCCGCCCTTCACCACGAAGAGCGAGCTCGCGAGCGTCTGCCCGGGAACCGCGAACGCGCAGAGAAGCGCGACGACTGTCACGCGGCGGACCCCTCGGAGCAGCGACCCCCCTTCCACGAGCCCGGACAGGGTATCGCCCGCTACGCTCGATCCCGGGCAGGCACCCGAATTCGATGAGACGACTCCTCGCGCTCGCCGCCGCCTGCGTTCTCGCCGCCCCTGCCGCGGGGCAGACCCCGCTCTACCGCGAGGAGCTGCACCTCGTGCCTGACGCCCGCACGGCGCCCCACCTCCTGCTGATGACGGTCGGCGGGACGATTTACTGCGACGAGATCCAGAACCTCGCGCGCCGCCTCGACGCAAACCGGCTCTGCACCGACTTCGGACGCAACCAGTACCTGACCCCGCACGAGCGCTCGGGCCGCCTGGAGGACTGGGGAGACCCCGCCTACGACGCGGCGGTCGCGAAGCTGCCCGCGCAGCTCGAGCGGAGCGGCGTGAAGGTGTCGCAGCTCGTCGTCGTCGGCGTCTCGTACTCCGGATACGCGAACGCGGAGCTCGTCGCGACGCACCCGGAGCTCCATCCGGCGGCGCTCGTCGTGATCGACAGCTTCCTCGACCTGACCGCGCGGTTCGATGCGCTTCCGTCCTACCACGAGACGCGCAAGGAGATCCAGACCGTTCTCGGCGGCACGCCGGACCAGATCCCGCAGACGTACGAGAACCGCTCGCCGAGCTACCACCTGGACGGTCTCGCGGCCGCGATCCGCAACGGCATGAAGTTCGTCGACGTGTGGAGCGTGTCGCCGGAGGAGAAGCGCGAGTTCGTCGGCGCGACGTGCAGCCCCGCGGCGAACGCGCAGTGGCTGAACAAGCTCGCGGCGCACCTGGGGCGCCCCGTCACCGGGTGGGTGACGCACCTGCGCCACGCCTACGCGCTGTGGGATTACGGACGCGGTGTGCTCGCGCTCGCCGGCATCGGCTACGCGCTGCCGCCGAAGACCGCGACCGCGTTCACCTTCACGCCCGGGGGAACGCCGCCGCCGGGAAGCTACTGCTGACGACGAGCGGCCGGCTCACCGTGTCGGAGTTCCCGCGCGTGTCGCTCACGGTCACCGTCACGGTGTAGCTGCCGGGCGGCAGCCTGAGCGGGTGCCCCGGCGGCGTGAGCCGGAAGATGTAGCGCCCGCGCTCGAGCGACTCCGGCTTCAGCGGCAGCTCGGGGAAGTTCTCGTGCGTGTCGGCGGCGTAGACGGTCCAGAAGTCCTTGTTCGGCGGGATCGACACCCGGAAGTCGGCGGCTGTGCGCTCCGGCACGACGACGCGGCCGTCCGCCGCGGTGAGGCGCCACTGCACGAGCGCCGGGGTGACCGGCATCCCGTGCCAGAGGCCCGGTACCGCCGGCCACGGCAGGTCCTCGGCCCACGTCGTCAGCTCGAACGGCCTGCGCAGGTGCTGTGGGTTCAGCGAGGCTCCTTCGCGGGACGTCGTGTAGACGGCGAGGACGAAGGGCCGGTTGTGGTCGTGGTAGGGCCACAGGTGCCCGGGCATGAGCGGGTTGACGGCGCAGCCGCTCCGCATCTCCGTCAGGTGTACGTGGCCGAACGAGGGGCGCATGACGCCGACGACCGTGTGGTAGGCGGCGACGTGCTCACCGACCGACACCTTCGGCAGCAGGTGCCAGTACTGGAAGCGCCGGCCGTTCGGGCCCTGGACGATGATCTCGTCGACCGTCGCGCGGATGACGTGGCCGTCGACGAGCGCGTAGACCTTCGTTCCGCCGCGTCCGTAGATGTCGATCCCGTTGTGGAACGAGAAGAGGCCCGGCGTCGAGGGGGTGGGCGCGCCGGAGAGCTCGCTGTAGAAGGTGCGCGGGTCGCCGAAGAACGCACGCACCGGGTGCTGGACGGTGAACGGCGCGACCGGCCAGTGGTACGGCTCGAACGCGCGCGCCACGCGGCCGCAACGCTGGTCGAGCTGCTGCCAGATCGACGGCGCGGTCTGACCGTAGGCCGCGGGAGCGCCGAGCGCCGAGAGCGCGAGGGTGACTGCCAGTAGCCGCCGCATCGGACTCGGATCTGAGCAGGCCGCGCGTGAACGGACAAGCCCCGCGCGGTTAAGGATCGGTTGAGCGTCGTTTCTCCGCGGGCGGGCGCGGGACCACCGGTGCCTTGGGGCTCCGCACGATCGGGATCACCACCCTGGCGCTGCTCGCGCTCGCGCCCGCCGCGCATGCCCGAGGGTTCGCGGTCGTCTTCGGCGAGCGCAGCTACCGGCCGGGGCAGATCGCGTGGCTTCACGTCCTCGGAGGCCCCGCGTCGCTCTACCGCGCGACGCTCCTCCGCGCGGGTGCAGGCGCCGACGACCGCCCGACGGCCGGGCTCGCGCTCGCACCGCCGCGCCCGATCGTGCACGCCGCGGGCAGCTTCGAAATCCCCTTCAGCCTCGGCGACTTCCCGAGCGGCGTGTACTTCGCGCGCGTCGAGGCGGTCGGCGTCGGCGTGCGCTACGCCCCGCTGGTCCTGCGGCCCCGTCGTCTCGGCGCCGCGCCGGTGCTCGTCGTCGTGCCGACGAACACGTGGCAGGCGTACGACTTCTGGGGCGGTGACAGCTGGTACCTCGACGCCGGGGTGCACGTCGTCGACCTGAGGCGGCCGTACACGGGAAACGGGCTGCCGCCGCACTTCCGGGGGTACGACCTCGGCTTCCTCCGCTGGTACGCGGCGAACGGCGGGCCGGCCGACTTCGTCTCCGACGACGACCTCGAACGGTTCGTCGGCGGGGCGCAGCTGCGTCACCTCTACAGGCTCGTCGTCTTCCCCGGCCACGAGGAGTACGTGACGGCGCACCTGTACGACCTGCTCGACGAGTTCCGCGCGCGCGGCGGCAACATCGCGTTCCTCTCCGCCGACAACGTCTTCTACGCAGTCGAGCGGATCGGCAACGACCTCGTCGGGCGCACGCGCTGGCGCGACCTCGGGCGGCCCGAGGCCGCGCTCGTCGGCGCGCAGTACGCGGGCTGGGACGAGCGGACGTACGCGAACCGGCCGTACGTCGTCGCGCGGCCGTCGTGGGTCTTCGGCGGCACGACGCTGCGCGACGGCAGCCGCTTCGGCAAGTACGGCATCGAGATCGACGAGGTCACCGCCGCTTCGCCTCCGCACACCCTCGTTCTCGCGCGCATCCCGAACGAGTTCGGGGCCGGTGTCGACGCCGAGATGACGCTGTACCGCATGGGCGCCTCGACGGTGTTCGACGCCGGCGCGATGAACTTCGGCGGCTCGGCCGACTGGCCTCTCGTCTCGCGCATCGTCGACAACCTCTGGACGCACCTCTCGGGCGAGGGCGTGCTCGCCGCGAGCTACGCCGGACGCATGCGGAACGTGCCGATCTCGCGGCCGTACACGCGCGTCCGTCCGACGAACCCGTCCGCCGCAGGTTCGAGCACGTCGACGAACCCCTGGAACGGCGCGCGGTAGCGCAGCTCGAGACCGTCGACGGTGAACGGCACACCGGGAAGCGAGCCGACGCGCGTCTCTCCGCGTGCCCCCTCGATGCGCTTCGTCACGCCGAGGAGCGGCGGCAGGAATCCGCTCACGCGTTCGACTCGCCACACACCGTCGAGCGACACGTGCTCGTTGTCCCCGTCGGACCCGACTGGAAACCGCGCTACCCTCGGTGGCATGCGCCGGCTCGTCGCGCTCCTCGCCGTCGCGCTCGCGCCGCCTGCCCACGCCGCGGCCGGGTTGCAGCTTCCGCCGTCGCTTCCCCATCGGACGGTGACATTGCCGATCCTGATGTACCACCGCATCGACGTCGTGAAGCCGTCCCTGCCCGCGATCACGCAGCGGCTCACCGTCGACCCGCACGTGTTTGCAGCGCAGATGCAATGGCTGCACGACCACGGCTACCACGCGGTCACGCAGCTTCAGGCGTACGACGCGCTCGAGCGCGGCGCGAGGCTGCCGTCGAAGCCGGTGATGATCACCTTCGACGACGGCTACCGCGACGTGTGGGGAAAGGCCTCCGCGGTGCTCGCGCGGCTGCACATGCGTGCGACCGCGTACGTGATCACCGACCGCATCTCCGGGCCCGACCCGAGCTTCCTCACGTGGGGAGACCTGCGCTCGCTCGAGCGGCGCGGCATCGAGATCGGGTCCCACACCGTCACGCACACCGAGCTGACGCTCCTCGACGACGCCGAGGCGCTCCGCGAGCTGCGCGACTCGCGTGCGACGCTCGAGCGCCGCCTCGGCCACCCGGTGCAGTGGTTCGCCTACCCGGCCGGCCGCGAGGACGCGCGCG
Source organism: Actinomycetota bacterium (assembly GCA_019237315.1). GTDB lineage: Bacteria > Actinomycetota > Thermoleophilia > Gaiellales > Gaiellaceae > PALSA-600. The sequence goes on along the minus strand of JAFAHG010000135.1, from coordinate 1,187 downwards.
TCGTCGCGCTGACCCGTGAGGCCGGCTACGTCCTCGCCGTGACGACGCAGCCGGGGACGACGCAGTCCGCCGAGCACCCGCTCGAGCTGCACCGGGACGAGGTGCTCGACACGACCGGCGTCGCCGGCCTGGCGGCGATGGTGCAAGGCTAGTTTTGGCCTTCGCCCGGCGTGGAATGACCGCCCATGCCGCTGGAGTTCCTGTTCCTCCTCACGCCCGCCTCGGCCGCAGCCGCAGTCGCAGCTCTCTTCTACGCCGCGCGCCGCTAGGGCGCCGGTGAGCGCGTTCGCGCGCCTCGGGCGGGTGCTCTCCGTCCGGCGCCATCCGGTCGCCGTCGTCGCGGCCTCCGTCGGCGCGGTGTTCGTCGTCGCGTTCGCGCTCGGCCAGCTCGCCGGTCATCGCCCGCTCGTCGACACGCTCAGGCAGGTCGAGCCGCGCTGGTTCGCGCTGTGCTTCGTCGCGCAGGCGGTCGCCTACGTCGGGTACGTGTTCGCGCTGCGCGAGACGGCACGCGTCGACGACGGCTGCGAGCTCGACTTCCGGCACGCCGCGAACGTCGTGGCGGCGGGCTTCGGCGCGTTCTTCTCCGCATCTGCCGCGGGCGGGTTCGAAGTCGACTACTGGGCGCTGCGGCACGCCGGCCTCACGCGGCGCGAGGCGCTCAAGCGGGTGCTCGGCCTCGGGACGCTCGAGTACGCCATCCTCGCGCCGGCGGCGATGTTCTCGGCGATCGCGATCCTCGTCGACGCGAGCGACCACGTCCGCGCGTCGATGTCGTGGCCGTGGCTCGCGGTGTTCCCCGGTGCCGCGCTCGCGATCTGGCTCGCGCAGCCGGACCGCGCCGCGAGGTGGGGGCGGATCGACGGGCGCGACGGGCGTCTGCGAAGGGCGTTCGGTCACGCCGTCGCGGGCCTCTCGGTCGTGCGCTCGCTGTTCGCGCAGCCGCGCACGCACGGGCTCGGCCTTGCGGGTGCGTCGCTCTACTGGTTCGGCGAGATGCTCTGCCTGTGGGCTGCGCTGATGGCGTTCGGCGCGCCGGTGCGCGTGCCGGTGCTGATCGTCGGCTTCGCGACCGGGTACGTCCTCACTCGGCGCGGTCTGCCGTTCGGCGGCGCAGGCGTCGCGGAGGTCGCGCTCACGTTCGCGCTCGTCTGGCTCCATGTCCCGTTCGCGCCGGCGCTGCTCGC
>JAFAHG010000040.1 GCA_019237315.1 Actinomycetota bacterium | reverse complement strand
AGGTCGCCGCGCTCGTTCGACGCCGCTCCGTCGACACCGAGTCCGACGCGGACGTCCGCCTGGAGCATGCGGCGCACGGGGGCGATGCCGGCGCCGAGGCGGAGATTCGACGTCGGACAGTGCGCGACGCCGACGCCGGCGCGTCCGAAGCGCGCGATCTCCGTGTCGGAGATGTGCACGCAGTGCGCGCACCACACGTCGTCGCCGAGCCATCCCACGCGCTCGAGATACTCGACCGGCGTGCATCCGTAGAGCTCGCGGCAGTACTGCTCTTCTTCGACGGTCTCGGCGAGGTGCGTGTGGAGTTGCAGTCCGTGCCGCCGCGCGAGTGCCGCCGACTCCTCCATCAGGCGCGTCGTGACCGAGAACGGGGAACAGGGGGCGACGGCGAGCTGGACGAGCTCGCCGTCGGCGAGTCCGGCGAGGCGTTCGGTGTCGGCGAGGATCGCGTCGAGATCCTCGGCGAGCTCGTCGGGGGGAAGGCCGCCCTGGGACTGCCCGAGGTCCATCGACCCGCGCGAGGCGACGAAGCGGAGGCCGAGCTCGCGCGCCGCCTGGAGCTCGGCCTCGACGAGACCGGTGACGCCGCGCGGGAAGACGTAGTGGTGGTCGAAGGCGGTCGAGCAGCCGGAGAGCGCGAGCTCGGCGAGCCCGGTGCGCGCGGCCGCGTACTCCATCTCGTCGTCGATGCGCGCCCAGGTCGGGTAGAGCGTGCGAAGCCAGGTGAAGAGGTCGGCCTGCTGCGCATGCGCGCGCGTGAGGGTCTGGTACAGGTGGTTGTGGGTGTTGACGAGCCCCGGCGTCACGACGGCGCCGCGGAGGTCGAACACATCGTCACGCATTTGTTGCAAAGGACGACTTGCGCCGACCCCGCCCGGCGGGTGACGATCCTGGCGGGTGGCGGGTGGCTCACTCCCCACCCTGGGTGGGGTCGTGGGGCGGTCGGCCGCGCCGGGTTCAGGGGGGTCGCCGGGGCCGAGGTCGGCGATCAGGCCGTCCTCGATGCGGAGCCAGCCGCGCTCGTACTCCGTGCCGGCGGCGTCCATCGTCACGATCCAACCATTCGCGAGGATCATGCGACCTCGAGCGGGACGAGCTCGAACCGTTCGACGTCGACCAGCCCTCGGTCGGTGATCTTGAGCGCCGGGATCACCGAGAGTGCGAGGAATGACAGGTGCTGGAAGGGCGCCTCGACCGTGCAGCCGAGCTCGGCCGCCGCGTCCACGAGTGCGCGACTCCGCGCGACGACCTCCTCGAGCGGAGCGTCCGACAGGAGGCCCGCGACCGGCAGCGGCAGCTCGGCGAGGACGCGCGCTCCGTCGGTCGCGACGATGCCGCCGCCGATGTTCGCAAGTCTCCGCACCGCGAACGCCATCGCCGCGTCGCTCATCCCCACCACGACGACGTTGTGGGCGTCATGGGCGACGGTGGATGCGAGCGCGCCCTGCTTCAGTCCGAAGCCGCGCACGAAGCCGAGGCCGACGCGGCCGGTTCCGAGATGGCGCTCGACGACCGCGATCTTCGCGAGGTCTCGCTCGGCGTCCGCGACCCCTTCCCCCGCGCGATGCGTCGGCTCCTCGAGCCGGAGCTCGGTGACGATCTGGCCCGGCACGAGCCCGATCACCCGCGCGCGCCCGCCGCGCCACGGGATCCGGAACTGCTCGGGGCCGAGCGCGCCGACGCGCACCGTGTGCTTCACCCACTCCGGCACGTCCGCGCGCGGGATCTCGCCGATTCGGCGCCCCGACTTCAGCACGAGGGAGGGAACGAACCGCTCGAGATCCGGAAGGAGGAGGAGATCCGCCTGGTAGCCGGGCGCAACCGCGCCGAGATGCGAGAGGCCGTGCCATTGCGCCGGGTTCAGCGTCGCGCACACGATCGCGTCCTCCGGCGAGACCCCGCCGGCGACGGCGTCGCGGACGATCGCGTTGATGTGACCGTCGTCTGCGATGTGCTCCGGCTCGCGGTCGTCCGTACAGAACGCGATGCGGTGCGGCCCGTACTCGCGGAGCAGCGGGAGCAACGCGTGCAGGTTGCGCGCGGCGGACGCCTCGCGGATGAGCAGCCACATGCCTGCGCGCAGTCGCTCGCGGCCCTCCTCGACGTCGGATGCCTCGTGATCGGAGCGGATTCCCGCGGCCGCGTACGCGTTGAGGTCGCGTCCGCGCACGCCCGGCGCATGGCCGTCGACGTGCTGCGCGAGCTCGAGCTTCCCGAGCTCGCTCGCATCGCCGCTCACGACGCCGGGGAAGTTCATCATCTCCGCGAGGCCGATCACGCGCCGTCGCCGCAGCAGCGCATCCAGGTCGCCGAACGTGAGGCTACGGCGCGGCGACTCGAACGAGGACGCCGGCACCGACGACGACGCCATGAACCAGACGTCGAGCGGGATGCGGCCGCAGACGTCGAGCAGCCAGTGGACGCCGTCCGTCCCGAGCACGTTGGCGATCTCATGCGGATCCGCGACGACGGCGGTGGTGCCGAGCGGGAGAACGAGCCGCGCGAACTCGTCGACGAGGAGCTTCGACGACTCGAGATGCATGTGCGCGTCGACGAAGCCGGGCACGACGTAGCTTCCCCGGGCGTCGACCGTCTCTCGACCCTCGTACGAGCCGAGTCCTGCAACGAACCCGTCGACGACGGCGACGTCCGTCTCGAGCCACTCGCGCGTGAACACCGAAAAGACGCGGCCGCCGTGGACGACGAGGTCGGCCTGCTCGTCGCCCCGCGCGACTGCGAGCCTGCGCGAAAGGAGTGATTCCATGCGCTGCGAACCGTACAGTTCGCTCCGTGGACATTCTGACGCCGCTCTCGCTCGACGAGGCGCTCGCGCTGAAGGCGGAGCGTCCGGACGCGCAGCCCATTCAGGGTGGGACGGACGTCATGGTCGGCATGAATTTCGACCGGCTGCGGCCGCCTGCGCTCTTGAACCTGAACGAGGTGCCGGAGCTGCGCGGTTGGTCGCGCGAGAACGGAACGGTGCGGCTCGGTGCGGGGCTCACGTACACGGAGGCGATGGCGCCCGATCTCGCCGCAGTGCTGCCGGCGCTCGCCGAGGCGGCGCGGACGGTGGGCTCGCCGCAGATCCGCAACCGCGGGACGATCGGAGGGAACCTCGGGACGGCGTCGCCGGCGGGCGACTCGCTGCCGCCCCTGCTCGTCGAGGACGCCGAGGTCGAGTGTGCGTCCGTCCGCGGCGTGCGGCGCATCTCGCTCGGCGAGTTCGTGACCGGAGTGAAGCGGAACGCGCTCGCCGACGACGAGCTGATCACGGCGGTGGTCGTCCGGCCGTCCGGCGCGCCGCAGACGTTCATGAAGGTCGGGCCGCGCAACGCGATGGTGATCGCCGTCGTCTCGCTTGCCGTTTCCGCCGGCGACGAGCTGCGCGCGTCGTTCGGCTCCGCGTCGCCGCGCCCGGTCGTCGTGCGCGCCCCGAGATCGGAGGCGAGCTCGTTCCCGGACCGCGTCGCGGAGGCCGCATCCCCGATCGACGACGTGCGCGGGACGGCTGCGTACCGGCGCCATGCCCTTCGCGTGATGGCGAAGCGTGCACTGGAGCGGTGCCTCGCATGAGGGTGTCGATGCGGGTGAACGGCGTCGAGGTCGAAGCCGACTGCTGGGAGGGCGAGTCGCTCCTCTTCGCGTTGCGCGAGAAGCTCGGTTTCCCCGGCGCGAAGAACGCGTGCGAGCAGGGCGAGTGCGGGTCGTGCTCGGTGCTGCTCGACGGCATCCTCGTGTGCGCGTGCCTCGTGCTCGCCGCGCAGGCGGACGGCCACGACGTCGTCACGGTCGAGGGGCTCGCCGAGGGCGACCGGCTGCACCGCGTGCAGGAGGCGTTCCTCACCGCGGGTGCGGTGCAGTGCGGGTTCTGCACGCCCGGTCTCGTCGTCGCGACCGCCGACCTGCTCGAGCGGCGTCCCGATCCGACCGACGACGAGATCCGCGAGGCCCTCTCGGGAAATCTCTGCCGGTGCACCGGGTACGCGAAGATCTTCGACGCGGTGCGCATGGCCGCCCGGGACGGCTCTGGATGAATCGTCACGAACTTGTTGCAAAAGACAGCTTGCCGCGCCCACCGCGGCGGGCGATGCTGATCGCGGGTGGCGGGTGGATCCTTCCCCACCCTGGGTGGGGAAGCGGGCGCCGAGTCTGTTGCGAAGCGTGCTCACGGGGTTCCGCATGAGCCGGCGCGCGAGCACCACCACCATCGCGCCGCGCACGCGGCCGTTGCGGGTCGGACGGATCGGCGAGTCGACGGTGCGCGTCGACGGCGTGCCGAAGGTCAAGGGGGAGTTCGCCTATTCGAGCGACCTGGTCGCGCCCGGCATGCTCTGGGGCCACACGTTGCGCAGTCCGCATGCGCACGCGCGCATCCGCGCGATCGACATCTCGCAGGCCGTCGCCATGGCGGGTGTCCACGCCGTGCTCACCCATGCGGACGTGCCGGGCGCGAAGACGTACGGGCTCGAATTCGCCGACCAGCCCGTTCTCGCGATCGACCGCGTGCGCTACTTCGGGGAGCCGGTCGCGATCGTCGCCGCGGAGCATCCGGAGCAGGCGCGCCGCGCGGCCGAGCGGATCCGCGTCGACTACGAGCCGCTCGAACCGATCGTCGACATGGAGCGCGCAACAGAGCACGAGGAGTTGCACCACGACCATCCCGCGCGCCACCACTACGACGACCCGCGCCCGAACGTCCTCCGGCATCTCGTCATCCGCCACGGCGACCCTGACGCTCAGGGCGAAGTCACGGTCAGCGGCGTCTACGAGACGGGGATCCAGGACCAGGCGTTCCTCGGGCCCGAATCGGGCCTTGCCGTCCCGGACGGCGAAGGCGGCGTCGACATCTACGTCGCGACGCAGTGGCTTCACGTCGACCGAGCGCAGGTGGCG
>JAFAHG010000223.1 GCA_019237315.1 Actinomycetota bacterium | reverse complement strand
TAGGCCTTCCGGCGGCGAACCGATGGGACGCGAACGGCGACATGCGTGTGTGGGTCGTGCGCCTGCTCTCCTCCGGCGTCGCGCTCATGCTGTGCGCGTTCCTCGTCGGGCGCATGGCGGAAGGCATCGCCGCCGGCAGCGGCGGCTTCGTCCTCGTCGCATTCGCGCTCGGGACGCTTGCGGCGCCGCTCGCGCTGGCAAACGCCGACGAGGTCGCGACCGCGGCGTTCGCATTCGGTGCGTTCGCGCTCGCCTGGAGCCGCCGCCCGCTCGGCGCAGGACTCGCGGCCGGAGCTGCGCTGACGATGGACTTCAGGGCGTGGATCCCCACGCTCGTGCTCGCCGTGTACGTGCTGATTCGTCTCCGCGACCGCGCTCTCGCGCTCTTCGCCGCGGGCGCCCTACCCGGCGTCGCGATCCTCGCAGCCTACGACCGGACGGCCTTCGGCGCGCCGTGGCGCACCCCCGGCCTCCCCGACATCGGCGTCCCCTCCGCGCACGGCGCCTGGCAGACGTTCCTCGCCGACCGCGGGCTCCTCGTCACCTCGCCGATCCTCGTCGCGGCCGCGCTCGGCCTGCTCCTCCTCTGGCGCCGCGGCCTCCGCCTAGAGGCCGTCGTGTGCGCAACGGTCACCGTCCTCTACACGACGGCGGAATGCGGCTTCCTCGACCCGTACGGCGGCGTCTCGCCCGGGCCGCGGCACCTCGTGCCGATGCTGCCGTTCCTCGCACTCGGACTCGCGCCGTTCTTCACGACGCAGCGGACGCTCGCGACGCTGCTAGCGGTTGCGTCGATCACGGCGACGACGGGTGTCTCGCTGTCGTGGGCGAGCGGTGCGCGCTACGGGCACACGATCTGGCGCGAGCTCCTGCCGTTCCCGGGCGAGCTCGGCGCCTCGCGGATCGTCCCCGACCTGGTGGAGACACTCTACTCCCGCCTTGGCACGGGACTCGGGGCCGGCGCGCTCGTCGTCGGCGCGTTCGCCGCCTCCGCCCTCGGCGCCTCTCTGCTCGCGGCGCGGGAGTAGGCTGGTCCGCGTGCGTATCTGCCTCGTGACGCCGTTCGCGTGGTCGCAGCCGCACGACGTCAACGAGCACGTGGCGGGCGTCGCGGCGGCGCTCAGGGAGCGGGGTCACGCGGTGACGGTCCTCGCGCCGTCCACGCGGGCCGCCGACCTGCGGGCCGGAAGACACGCGCTCCTCGAGGGACGCTCCGCGGATGTGATTGCGGTCGGGCCGGCCGTCCCGATCTCGCGACGCTCGCAGATGGGGGTCCCGGTGGGCGTGCGTGCGAACCTGTCCCTCGCGCTCGCCCAGGGGCAGTTCGACGTCGTGCACGGTTTCGAGCCGGGACTCCCGTCGCTGTCGTATCTGGCTTTGCTCGAAGCGGACGGACTTGCCGTCGCGACGTTCGCGTCGGCCGATCGGCTCGGCTATCCACCCGCCCGCTCGCAACGCGAACGCCTGCTCACGCGGCTCGACGCGCTCCTCGCCCTGTCCGAACGCGCACGCGACGCCGCATCGGAACGCTTCCCCGGCGAGTACCGCGTCGTCTCGCCGGGAGTCGACCCGTCGCTGTTCGCACCCACCGCCAAGTCCCGCACGATCGTCGTGGAACTGCGTCCGAACGAGCGCGTCGTTCCGCGCGGCATCGTCCGCGAGTTGCGCGAGCTCGCCGGCTGGAACGCCGTGCTGTTGCGGACGAAGCCGCTGATCGGTCGGCCGTCGGTCCCGCGCGACCTCGCAGGGCGCGTCCATCTGCGCACCGCGCGGAGCGGACGCGAGCGCGCGGCGATCCTGAACGGCGCGGCGATCTTCGTTCCCGGGATCGAGGGACTCGACCGCGTGCTGCTCGAGGCGAAGGCCGCAGGGTGCGCGATCGCCTCGCCGCCCGCCGTCGCCGGACAGCCGGAGCTCGCCGTCGCTGCAGCCGCACGGCTGGCCGAGGACGATGCGTTGCGAACCGCCGAGGGCGAACGGTCGCGCGTCGAGACGGAGGGCCAGTCCTTCGCAGACGTCGCCGCGGAGCTTGAACGCGTGTACGCGAGCGTCGGCACGCGCCGGCGACCACGGCGCGCGGCCGATCCGCTGGCCGACCGCCCGTGGATCCTCGCCGACCTGCACATGCACACGTCGTGGTCGCACGACTGCTCCGTCGACCCGGCCGAGCTCGTCGACCACGCGGAGGCGGAAGGACTCGGCGCCATCGCCGTCACGGACCACAACGTCTTCGGCGGTGCGCTCGAAGCAGCCGACATCGCACGCGACCGTGATCTCTTCGTCATCCCGGGCGAGGAGATCAAGACCGACACGCAGGGCGAGGTGATCGGCCTCTTCCTCGAACGCGAGATCGAGAGCGGCCTCTCCTTCGCGGAGTCGATCGCGGCGATCCGCGACCAGGGGGCGCTCGTGTACCTCCCGCATCCGTTCGACCGGATGCACGCGGCGCCGGAGCCGGCGACCCTGCACCGCCACCTGCCCGACATCGACGTCTTCGAGGTGTACAACGCGCGGCTGCTCTTCGACGCCCCGAACGACGAGGCGCTCCGCTTCGCACGGAAGTACGACCTGACCCCCGGAGCGGGGTCCGACGCCCACGTCCTGCAGGGCGTCGGGACGGGGTGCCTGCGCATGCGGGCCTTCCGGGATCCCGAGGAATTCCTCATCTCGCTGCACACCGCGGAGGTCGTCAGGCGCCCGAAGTCGATCGCCTACCTCCAGAGCCTGAAGTGGATGGCCCAGGTCAAGGAAAAGGTCCGCTAGGCGAGAAAGGACCCCGTGCCCCGTGGCCGCCGTGACGACTGACGAGATCTTCGACCGGTATCTGAAGAAGGCGATCACCGAGGTCAACCGCCTCTCGGACGAGATCGCGCAGGCCGCCGCGGGCCGGGTTCCCGTGCTGCCGAGCGGCCATCCGCTGGCGTCCATCTTCCTGCTCAAGTACGAGCCCAAGCCGCAGGAGCTTCAGGAGGGCATCGCCTTCCACGGGCGCGCCGGGAACGCCCTGATCAAGTCGCTGCAGCGGCTCCGCGTCGATCCGCTCGAGGTCTACGGCACGACCTGCCTCAAGTTCGCGGGCGGCGACGAGGCCGAGTCGCGACCCTGGCTCGCGCGCGAGCTCCGGATCGTGCAGCCGAAGCTCGTCGTCGTCATGGGCGACGACGCGCTGCGGTTCCTCAACGAGCTCGAGTTTCCGCTCTCGCAGCCGGTCGAGGCTAGGCTGGGCGAGCTGCAGCGCTTCACCCCGACGATCGAGGCGCTGCACGTCCCCGACATCGACGCATCGCTCGACGAGCAAGTCGCGAAGACACGCTTTTGGAACGCGTTCAAGCCCGCCGGCCCGTGGTGGGCCGAGCTCCCGCCCTACTAGTGGTGTGGCCGGTGACACTGCCCGGTCACTGGTTCGCGAGCACCAAGCGATGCAAGGACGCAGGGAGTGCCAATAGTTGAAGAACTATTGGCACGACCGAGGACGCAGCAGCGCGCAGCGTGATCGCGGGCCAGGGGCCAGGCGAGTGTTGCCGGTCACACCACTAATCACACTCGCGGTCGTCGTCGGCGTCTACTACGGCGTCGTCGGCGATCTGCCGAAGGCGGGCCTCTGGTGGGAGATCGCGTGGCTCGCCGCGCTCGTCATCCCCGCCGTGTGCGGGTTCGCGTTGCTTCTCCTGCCGCTCGCGCGTCAGCCGGTCGCGAGGAACGCATCGATCGGTGCGGCGTTCCTCGGACTCGCGGTGATCTGCGGCGTCGCCGGCGTCCACCAGGTCGCGAACTTCGCGAAGCTCGGCGCGATGACGTTCCTCGCGTGGGCGTTCCTCTGGTTCTTCGAGGAGCTCTCGTGGGTCGTGCTCGTCGCGTTCATCGTGCCGTGGGTCGACGCATACTCGGTGTGGCGCGGGCCGACGAAGGAGATCGTCAACCACCACCAGACGGTGTTCTCCGCGTTCTCGTTCACGTTCCCCGTTCCCGACGGCGCAACGCACCTCGGGTTGCCTGACCTCTTCTTCTTCGCGCTGTTCCTCGCTGCCGTCGACCGCTTCGGATTGCGCCTGCGCACGACGTGGCTCGCGCTCTCGCTGTCGTTCGGGATCACGATGGCGATCGCGATCGAGACGAACGCCGGTGGACTTCCTGCCCTCCCGCTCCTCTCGCTCGGATTCCTCCTCCCGAACGCAGACATCCTCTGGCGGCGCCTCCGCCGTTCGCGACGAGACCTAGCGCTCGAATAGCGCCACACACTCGACGTGCGGCGTGTGCGGGAACATGTCGACCGGCCGCGCGCGCACGAAGCGGTAGCCGTATTCCTCGCAGAGGCGCTTCGCGTCTCCCGCAAGCGTCGTCGGGTTGCAGGAGACGTAGACGAGACGCGGCGCGGCGAGCTCCCCGAGCCGCCGCAGCGCCTTGCCCGCCAGCCCGGCGCGCGGCGGGTCGACGACCACGACGTCCGGCTCGCCCGACCGGTCGCGCAGCTCGCGCAGGACCTCACCCACGTTCCCTGCGAAGAACGCCGCGTTCGTCACGCCGTTCAGCTCCGCGTTCTCGATCGCGCAGGCGACGGCCTCCTCCGAGATCTCGATCCCCCACACGGTGAGCGCGTCCGCCGCCATCGAGAGACCGATCGTCCCGATGCCGCAGTAGAGGTCGTACACCGTCTCGCTGCCGGTCAACCCCGCCGCCTCGCGCGCGAGCTCGTACAGCCGTTCGGCCATGTGCGTGTTCGTCTGCAGGAACGCGTTCGGGCGCACGCGGAACCGCAACCCGCCGAGCTCCTCCTCGATCGCGTCGTCACCCCACAGCACCTCGCTCGGCAGATTCGTCACCTCCGCGGGCGTGTCGTTCACCGACCAGTGGATCGACCGCACCGTCGGCAGCGCCGTCAGCACCTCGATCAGCCGCTCGCGGTCGAAACGCTCGCGCGCGTGCGTCACGAGCTGGACGAGCGCCTGGCCCGTATTGATCCCCTCGCGGACGACGAGGTGCCGCAGGTATCCCTCGCCCGACGCCTGGTCGTACGCGGGCAGCCGCTCCTCGCGCACCCAGTCGCGAATCGTGTTGCGGATCGCGTTCCCGATGTCGGTCGTGAGCCAGCACCGCTCGATCTCGAGCACCTCGTCCCACCGGCCCGCGCGGTGCAGTCCGACAACAGCGCCGTCGTCGCCCGGCGTGAACGAGTACTCCATCTTGTTGCGGTAGTGGAAGACGTCCTGCGCGCCGACGATCTGCTCGAGCATCGGCTCCGCGATCCCGGCGATGCGCCGCAGCGAGTCCTCGACCCACGCGTGCTTGGCCGCGATCTGCGCGTCGTAGGAGAGATCCTGGAAGCGACACCCGCCGCACGCGGGGAAGTGCCCGCACGGGTAGTCGACGCGCGCCGGGCCGGCCTCCACGACTTCGGTGACGACCGCCTCCGCGTGCCGGCGCTGCACCTTCGTCACGCGCGCCCGCACGATGTCGCCGGGCAGCCCGCGGCGCACGAACACGACGAAGCCGTCAAGCCGCGCGACGCCGTTCCCGCCGTACGCGAGGGAGTCGATGCGGAGCTGGAGCTCCTCCCCGCGGGCGACGGGCGCAGTCATGCACGGAGGCTACCCGGGGCCTTGACTCACGCCGCGCGGCCTTCGTATCGTGTTCGCGTGGTCCGGGGGGCTTCCGCGGCAATCGTCACCGCACTCTGCCTCGCGGCGAGCGCCGTCGCGGACAACGGCGCGCCGCAGCTGACCCCGGCGCAAACCGCGTGCGCGAAGAAGGCGGTCGGGGCATCCGTCTGGTCGCACCTCATGGCCACCGGCGACACGAGTTCCCTCACCGCGTCGCAGCGGGCGCAGGTGAATGCATGCCTCGGCGGCGGGAACGTGCCGACGACGGGAGCGTGGATCGTCGCGAACCCGCTCGACCTGACGCACGTGACCGGCATCAGCAAGTTCCGAGCCTGCCTCGGCCACGACTACAGCGGCAACGACGTCCAGGGCGCCGCTGAGACGGACCGTTCGATGAAGCACTACATCTTCACGAACCTCCCGTGGACGCCCGCCGACTCGATGCAGGGATACGCGCCGTTCGCAGGCACCGTCTACAAGGTCCAGCCCGAGCAGTCCGGAAACGGGACGCAGCTCTGGATCAAGAACGCGAACGGCTGGAGCCTCGTGTTCTTCCACGGCGACCCACTCGTCAAAGCCGGCCAAACGGTGACGGCGGGCCAGCCCGTGATCCGGTGGCCGGCGAAGAACGCGACTTCCTCCCCGAACCTCCCCCCACAGCTCGAGTTCGACCTGGCGCTCGAAGCCGAGACGGCAAGCGGCGTCGAGCTCGACTCGCTGCTCCTGCACCTCGCGCCCAAGGTGCGGGCCGCATGGGCCGCGAAGGGCTTCACCGCGGCGAACGCGATCATCTCGAAGAGCGCACGCGACGCGGCGCCGTGCAACGGGAGCTACGCGAACCAACAGGATCAGGTCGCGGCGAAGTAGCTACTGCAGCACGCTGACGAACACTGACCGCTGCCGCGGCCCGTCGAACTCGCAGAAGAAGATCCCCTGATAGGTGCCGAGTCCGAGCTTCCCGCCGCGCAGCGGGACGAGCACCTGCGGCCCGACGACCGACGCGCGCCCGTGCGACGGCCCGTTCGGCCCGTCCTTGTCGTCGTGCGTCCAGCCCCAATCGTTCCCGACGACGCGCTCGAACGCGCCTTCGAGGTCCTTCACGAGCTCGGGGTCGATCTTCTCGTTGATCGTCACCGCAGCCGTCGTGTGCGGCACGTAGACGAGGAGCGCCGCGCCGTCGTCGCCGTTCAGCGCCTCGCGCACCTTGTCCGTGATGTCGACCAATTGTGTCTTTCGCTGCGTGCTCAGCTTGATCTCGTGCATCGGCCGTATCCTACGGACCGATGGCCGCCGCGCCGCCGACAAACCGCGAGATCGACGCGTTCCGCGCGCAGGCCGACCGCTTCGTCGCGGACCTCGACGAGGAGTACTACCTCCACTTCGCCGGCCACAAGGAGTCGCTCGAGGTCGAGGTCATCTACGAGCGCTACGAGGAGCTGACGCGGCTAGAGACCGCGCAGCGACTCGCCGGTGCACCGGTCGAGCTGTGGCGCTTCGCGTGCGAGGGCTATCTCGGCAACCTGACCCGCGAGCACCAGGAGAAGGTTGCGACCGTCGAGGCTGAGCTCCAGGCGACGGTCGACGGTGAGACGATCCCGTTCCGAATGCTGCGCGTCGCACTCTCGAACGAGCCCGACCGCGACCGGCGGCAGCGACTCGAGCGCGCGCGCCTCGAGCTGACCGAGGAACACCTGAACCCCGTGTATCTCGACGCGTCGCGCGTCGACCGCGAGGCCGTGCACGCGCTCGACGCGCCGAACTACTACGAGCTCTACAAGCGCTTCGGCTTTCGCCTCGACGAGCTCGCGGAGGAATGCGAGGAGCTCCTCGACGTGACGGAGCGCACGTGGGAGGAGGTCGGCGACCGGATGTTCCGCGACCGGCTCGGCCTCGGTCTCGCCGACGCGCGCACGTGGGACGTGCCGCGCCTCTTCCGCGCGCCGGAGTGGGACGTCGCGTACCCCCCCGACGCGATGCTGCCGGCGCTCGAGGCGACCTTGCGCGACCTCGGCATCGACCTGCGCTCGCAGGAGAACGTGCACCTCGATCTCGAGTCGCGCCCCGCGAAGAGCCCGCGTGCGTTCTGCGCGCCGATCGAAGTTCCCGGACGCGTCATGCTCGTCATCCAGCCGATCGGCGGCCGCGACGACTGGGAGGCCCTCTTCCACGAGGCCGGCCACACCGAGCAATACGCACACACCTCGCCGGACCTGCCGATGGAGGCGAAGCGACTCGGCGACATGGCGGTGACCGAGGGCTGGGCGATGCTGATCCAGCACCTCGTCACCGAGCCCGCGTGGCTCAACCGCCGGCTCGACGTGCCGCGCGTCGACGAGCTCGCGCGCGACGGCGCCGCGACGCTCCTCTACTACGTGCGCCGCTACTGCGCGAAGCTCCTGTACGAGATCGAGTTCTTCCAGGCCGACGACGCCGAGTCGATGAAGCCGCGGTACGCAGAGCTGCTCACCGAGGCGCTCAAGCTCCCGGCCAACGCCGCGAACTACCTTGCCGACATCGACGGCTCGTTCTACGTGACGGGCTACCTGCGCTCGTGGGCGTTCGAGGCGCAGCTGCGCGACTTCCTACGCGCCGAGTTCGGGAACGAGTGGTTCGCGCGGCGCGAGGCCGGGGATCTGCTGCGCGAGCTCTGGTCGCTCGGCCAGGGGCCGACCGCGGACGAGCTCCTCCGCGACGTCACCGGCGCGCGGCTCGAGATGGCCGCCGTCGGCGACCGGATCCGCGAAGGGCTACTTCGGTAGCAGCGCGATCGCGGCGGCGTACACCGCCACGAGCGCGATCGAGTCGATCCCGAGCCAGAGGAACGTGCGTTGCGGCCGCGCGATGACGGCGATCGCGGCGATGCCCGTCATCAGCATCCCGGCTGCGCCGAGCCAGACGTCGGAGTGGTGCGCGGCGACGATCACCGGCGTCCCGGCGATGAGATCCGCGAGGAGCAGCAGCGTGATCTGGAACGAGTTCCCGCCGAGGATGTCGCTCACCGCGAGCTGCATGTCGCCGAGCTTGACCGCCGCGATGCCGCTCGAGATCTCGGGCAGCGCCGTCGCGAACGCGAGCACAGTCGCGCCGAACACCGCGCCGCCCATGTGCAGCCGCCCGGCGAGCAAGCTGCCGGAGTCCTGCAGCGCGACGCCCGCGACGAGCGTGACGACGGATGCGGCGAGGAAGATCGCGATCACGACGAGGTTCGACGCGTGCGGGTACGGGTGGTCGTCCCCCTGGCGGCGATGGTGTCGCCCCGGTGTCGCGCCGGCTGGCGTCTCGACGCGCCACTGTCCTCGCGTCCGCGCGCGATTGACGACCCACACCCCGACGAGCCAGATGACGACGACCGCGTAGGAGGTCGGGCTGCCGCCGAGGAAGTTCGTCGAGGGTGAGAGCACGGCGCCGCCGAGTGCGGTGCCGAGCACGACCATGACGATGAGCGCCTCGATGACGGGCAGCAGCGACCCGACGAGGAAGCTCAACGGCCGCTCCGGTCCGCTCGCGAGGTCGAGGACGACGAGGACGAGCGTCTGCACCGCGACGCCGCCGATCAGGTTGCCGACCGCGAGGTCGAGATGCCCCGCGCGCGCGGCCGAGACCGTGATCGCGATCTCGGGCAGCGTGCCCGCGATCGCGAGCAGGATCACGCCGCCGAGCGCGTCGCCGAGGCCGTACCGCGCGTCGAGGGCGTCGGTCGCCTTCGAGAGGAACACCCCGGCGATCCACGTCGCCGCCGCACCCGCCGCGAAGACGGCGACGAGGAGCGGCGTCGAGAGCGAGGCCACGTACCGATCGTACGGAGAGGGGCGGCGGTATGCCGCCGCCCCCGCGTCCTGCGCCTAGCCCTCGATCGTCTTCTGCTCGGCAGGCGTGCCGATCCGGATGCGCTTCGGCTTCGACTGCTCGGGCTTCGGGACGTGCACCTCGAGGACGCCGTCGGCGAAGGTCGCCCTGATCCCCTCGTCCGAGACGCCCTGCGGCAGTCCGACCGACCGGGCGAAGGTGCCGTAGCGGCGCTCCAGGCGGTGGTAGCTCTCGCGGGCGACCTCCTTCGCGAGCTCGCGCTCCGCGCTGACCGTCAGGACGTTGTCCTCGACCTCGATCGAGATCTTGTCCTGCGGGATCCCGGGCAGGTCGAAGGCGTAGACGAGCTCCGTCTCCGTCTCCCAGGCGTCGAGCGTCGGCACCCAGGACTGGGTCGCGCGGCCGTTGCCCTCGAAGAGGCCGTTCATCAGCCGGCTGAGCTCGTTGTGCATGGTCGCGACCTCGCGCAGCGGGTCGAGGCGAACAAGCGTGGCCATTGGTACCTCCTTTGGAACTTGACTCTGACACCAGAATAAAACCTGAGCGTTGTACTGTCAAGTTGCCGAGACGAGTAGGATCGGCCGATCCTCCCGCTCCGCGACAACGTCCCGACGCGCAGCTTCCCCCTCGTCACCGTCGGGCTGATCGCGGTCAACTTCGTCGTCTGGTTCTGGGAGCTCGGGAGCCGCGGGAGCCGGATCGACCACTACTCGTACTACCCGTGCAGCGTCTCCGGGCCGTGTCTGCCGCCGGCCGCCGGGAACCACCTGCCCGCCTGGGAGAGCACCTTCAGCGCGATGTTCATGCACGCGAGCTGGGTGCACATCCTCGGGAACATGCTCTTCCTCTGGATCTTCGGCAACAACGTCGAGGACGCCCTCGGCCGCGTGCGCTACCTCCTCTTCTACCTCGCAGCCGGGGTGGTGGCGAACGCGGGGCAGACCTTCGTGACGCTCCACTGGGCCGGTGCCGCCGCCGCCAGCATCCCGAACCTGGGCGCGAGCGGTGCGATCGCCGGCGTCCTCGGGGCGTACTTCGTGCTCCTGCCACGGGCCCGCGTGCTGACGCTGATCGGGTTCTTCTTCGTCCCGATCAGGGCGTACGTCTTCCTCGGCGTCTGGTTCCTGCTCGAGCTCTACGACGGCGGCCTCGCCGTCACCCATCCGACCTCGGGCGGCGGCACGGCCTTCTTCGCCCACGTCTTCGGGTTCGTCTTCGGGCTCCTGCTCGTCAAGCCGCTCGCCGTCCGGGCCCCGCTGCAGCCGTCGTGGTGAGGCTCCCCTTCGACGAGCACGTGCGGCGGGCCCTCGACACGCTCCCGCCGGAGCTCGCCGGGGCCCTGAAGAACGTGGCCGTCGTCGTCGAGGAGGAGGATCCGCAGGATCCCGACCTCTTCGGGCTCTGGGAGGCGCACGAGTTCATGCCCGACAAGATCACCATCTTCCGGCGGCCACTCGTCGAGTCGTTCCCCGACCCGGCCGAACTCGAGCGCGAGATCCGGATCACCGTCCTCCACGAGCTCGCCCACTACTTCGGGATCGACGAGGACCGCCTGGCCGAGCTCGGCTACGACTGAATGTTTCACCGCCCGGGAATGGCGGGTACGCCTCCCGCGTTTATGTCAACAATGCGTAGTCTCGAAGAGATCAGACAGGAAATCGACCGGCTGTCGGAGCGACGAGCCGAGGTCCTCCACGACCTCTCGCTGGGGCACGACGACAAGCTTGCCGCCGAACACCAGCGGCTGGAAGAGGAAATCGCCTCCCTCTGGGAGGAGCAGCGAATGACGCGCGCGACGATCCGCTTCGGCGATCGTGACGAGATCATCCAGCGTGCGCGCCACGACGAGCGCCTCTCGCGCGCGGCCTAGCGATAGGCCGCGCGCCCCGGGCGCCGCTACAGTTTCCGCGGTACGGGGCGTTAGCTCAGCTGGGAGAGCGCCAGCTTTGCAAGCTGGAGGTCGTCGGTTCGATCCCGACACGCTCCATTCTCGAACGAACGACTCGCCTCGCGCGCGGGCGAAGTCATCGGAGCTCCCGACGAACGGCGAGCCACTCGCCGAGGGCGAGGACGAGCCACGTGCCTCCGACTACGAGCCCGATGACGAGCGCGCGGGCCTGCAGCACAGCGCAGAGCGTGACGGCCAGGCCGAGGACTGCCACCTCGGCTCCGAACCGAAGCGAAGGTCTGCAGATCATGTCTCCGACGCGCCGCGAAACGGCGCCGCGGGCGTGATCACCGCTTGCGCGGAATCCGAAACTACGCCGCTTCGTGCAGCCAGTAGCCGTCGTCGCAGCGCACGACCCGGCCGCGCTCGACGACGTGCTCCGGGGCCGTCAGCAGGCCGTGCCGACGTTCGACGCGATAGGTGTCGAGATCGACGAGGACGATCTCGGCGCAGCGCGAGTCGCTGCACTCGCAGATCAAGGGCACCGGCGCGCGGAAACCGGTGCGCAGCGCGCGGGCCGCGATCCTCGCGTTCGACCGGCGGACGAGTGAAGTTCTGGACACACGGAAAAAACGTCCGACGGCCGCGAACGGTTTCGTTCGAATCGTGTGAAAGGGTGCCCTACGCGGGCAGCAAGACCTCGAACCGGGCGCCGCCCTCCTCGGGCGTCTCGTACACGAGGTCGCCGCCGTGGGCGGTCGCGTAGGCCTTCGCGATTGCGAGCCCCAGCCCGGTCCCGTGCCCCGACAGACCCCGCTCGAAGCGCTCGAACAGACGCGGCACGAGCTCATCGGGCACACCCTCCCCGCTGTCCTCGATGGCGATGCGCAGGTGGCGCTCGCCCTGCTCGGCGCTCACCCTCACAGGCGGCTTGCCATAGCGGAACGCGTTGGACAGAAGGTTCGAGACGATCCGTTCGAGCGCCAGCCGATCGGCCAGGACCGCGAAGCCAGGCTCGATCTCGATGTCGATGGATTCCTCGCGCGGGTCGACGAGGGCGTTCGCAAGCTCGCGGACGAGGTTGCGGAGGCCGAGCGGCTCCGGATGGATCTCGATCGCCTGCGAGTCGAGCCGCGACAGGTCGAGGAGCTGCTCGATCAGACGCCGCAACCGCACCGTCTGGCTCCACAGCGTCTCCTCGAGCTCCTCGCGAGTCTCGGCGGAGAGCGTGTCCCCGCGCTCCCGCAGCGTCGCGACGATCCCGTACACGGACGTCGCCGGCGTGCGCAGCTCGTGCGAGGCGACGGCGACGAAGTTCAGCTTTAGCTGGTCGACCCGACGTAGCTCCTCGTGCACGCGCGCCTTCTCGATCGCGATCGCCGCGCGATCGGCGACGAGCTGGAGGAGCTCGACGTGCTCTAGCCCGAACTCGTACGGCGCGAGCGTTCCGACGTGGAGCACTCCGAGCACATGCCCCTGGGCGAGGAGCGGCACGCCGAGCATCGACTTGATCCCCTTCTCGCGCAGGATCGGGTTCAGCACGTCGGCGTGGTCGACGTCGGGGAGGATCACCGGGCGCTTCTCGGCGGCGACACGCCCCGCGAAGCCCCGGCCGACCGGGATTCGCACACCTTGCTCGACCTCTTCCTCGAGGCCGACCGCGGACCGCGCCACGAGCTCGTTCGTGTCGTGGTCGAGCAGCAGGATCGCCGTCGTGTCGACACCGAGGACGTCGCGGATCCGGACGAGCAGCTCGTGCAGAAGCTCTTCGAGCTCGAGGTGCGCGAGGGCGGCGTCGGTCACGACCTGCACGCGCTCGAGACGCTCGCGCCCGCGGCGCTCGTACTCGAACCGCTGGGCGTGGCCGATCGCCCGCTCCGCGCGGTCGATCGCAGCGCGGAGGATCTCGAGCTGCCGGTCGTCGAGATGGGCCGTGTCGGTCTGCAGCACCCCGAGGAGACGGTCCTCGTAGAGCAGGCTGATGCCGTGCTCGAAGCGCGCCCGGTCGCCCAGGCGGATCCGGACGTATTCCGCTTCGACGGCCGTCTGGATCGCCGTCTCGAGCTGACGCACGAGCGGTTCCAGCTCGAGGTGCGTCAGCGCTGCGTCGGTGACGTGCTGCAGACGCCGGAAACGGTCCATATCCTCCCTCTCGGCCATGCCGGGAAGGTACCCCGGGAGGCCGAGATCTAGACCCTGACCGTGGATGTCGCCGCGACCGGCCCGAACTCCGTCCCGTCCTGGGCCGTTCCGAGCGCCGCAGCCGTGTTCGCGTAGGCAGGCCCGTCGCCGGCCTGGGCCAAGTGCGAGCACTCCCACGAGAGCGAGGCGCCGGCCAGCACCGTCTGCACCGGGAAAGGCGAAACGCTCTGTTTGTCGCAGCGTGGGTCGGCGAGCGCGACCGCGAGCGCCTCGGCGCTCGTGTTCGTCACGGTGATTCGGTAGTCGATTCGGTGCGCCGAGCGGACGACGTGCTGCTGTGTCGCGATCCTGAGTCCCGTGGTGCTCGTCGGCGGTGCCGGTGTGTCTGGGACGAGCGGACCCGCGACGCGACTCGCGTCCGCGGGGACGTCGACCGCGGGCGTCGCTCCCAGCGAGCCGACGCGGAACGACACGCGCAGCGCGGCGGTCGAGCGGATGTCGCCGGAGAACGACGCGCGTTCGGCGTGCAGCACTCCGCCGGCGCACAAGGTCCGCGGCGCACGCGCGGCGCTCGTGACGGCGCGGCTCGCGACAAGCGCGTACGGGCCCGCCGCGAGCGGAACCTCGACGCTCGCAGTCGTCCCGTCTCCGCAGCGACCCGTGAGGACGACCGCGGCGGCGTCGAACGACACGCGTGCCGTCCCGCGCCCCGGTACGCCGAGCGTGTACGTCGCGGTGACGACCTGGCCGGCCGCGATGCGTACGCCCGCATCGGCGTCGACCGTCACCGGAACCGCGCGCGCCGCACACGCCGGCCAGAGGGCGGCGAGGGCAGCTGCGGCGAAGACGGGTGTTGCCCGCATCGGACACACGTCCAACGCGGGCGTCGCGGCAGCGGATACGCCTCAGACCGAGGCGGGCTCCCCGAGAACCGCGCGCTTCGCGGCCGCGTACTCGTCGTCGGTCAGCTCGCCGGCGCGATGCAGCCGAGCGAGCCGCTCGAGACGGTCGACCTCGTCGCCCGTCCGGGCGCTTCGGCGAAATCCTTCCCACACCTCGTCGAGCGACGCTGCGGGGAACTCGCGCGCCGTGGCGCGGCGCAGCAGCTCGAGGCCGACCGCGGACGCGGCGGCGATCGCGAGGATCCCGGGGAGCTCGCGCGTCTCGATCGTCGGTCCCCACCAGAAGAGGAGCGCGAGCGCGACGACGAGCGTGCCGTACGCGAGCCCGGCGGGCCGCAGGAGCGGCGCGAGAGCCGACCGGACGCGACGTGCATGCGAGGAGCCCTCGAGCCAGAGACCGAGGAGCGCGACGGCGCCCACGCCGGCCGTCGTCCAGGCCGAGTCGCCGAGTCGCGTCGTCACGACGCCCCATGCCGTCGACACGACGGGCCGCGCCCAGTCCGCGCCGACGAGCGAGTGGACGACCCAGTGGCCGACCGCGGCGCGCACCGCGAGCAGCGCGACGCCCGCGAGGATGAGACCGCCCGCGATCTGCCGCAGCACGCGGCGCCGCGCGCCGCGCGCGATGGCCAGCGCGACGAGCCAGAACGCGACGGCGAAACCCCAGAACCAGTTCGCGACGAAGTTCAGGATCCGGATCGCCGTCTGGGCGCTCTGCAGGTCCTGGGACGTGAAGATCGTGATGCGGGCCGACGCGGGCGGCACGAGGCGGACGATGTCCGCGCCGAGGCCGATGCGCTCTCCGGCGCGAAGGACGATCGGCCGCAAGTCGAGCACCGCGGTCCCGTTCCGCACCGGGAAGGGCGGCTCCTTGTTCTCGACGATGCGCACGAGCTCGCGGTGTGCCTGGTAGACGGCGGCCGTCCAGAGCGACTGCACGGACGGCTCCCGCAGCAGGCGGTCGATGCCGGCCGTGGCGGAGCCACGGAGCGCCTCGGCGAGCGGGCCTGCGGCCGGCTTCGTCACCGGAGGCAACCTGCGTTCGAGCAGCGCCGCGACGTTCACGCTCGCATAGAGCCGGTCGACGCTCGTCTGCGCCACCTGCGCGCGGATGTCCGGCCGTGCGATGAGCTCGCGGGCGAGCGTCCGCGCCTCGTTGTCGTCGAGCGCGGTCGTCCGCACGTAGAGCGCGAGCACCGCGGTCGCCGCGCAGAGCGTGCCGGCGGCGACGAGCAGGAGCCTCATCGGCGAAGCCAGCTGCGCAGCCGGTCCGCGAGCGACGGCCCGCGCAGGCGCTTCAGCGCCTGCTCGCGTGCCAGCGAACGCTTTGCGAACGCGCGGTCGCGCATGCCGCGCGTCGGGTACTTCGGCTTCCAGTAGACCGGCGTGGCTACTGCTCGCCGGTGCAGGACCTGCCGGTGTGCGGCAACCGCGAGAGGAGGTCCGTCAGCGTCGCGAGCTCGTCGTCCGAGAAGCGACCCGCGAAGAACTCCTCGACGCCGGCCCAGTGGGTCGTCCTCGCGTCACGCAGCTTCTGCCGCCCGGTCTCGGTCAGCTTGGCGTAGGACACGCGCGCGTCCGACTCACAGGTCGCCTTCTCGACGTACCCCGCGCGCTCCAGGCCGTCGAGGAGGCGCGTGATCCCGGAAGCCGTCAGCACGACGCTCTCCGCGAGGTCGACGCGGCGCATGAGGTTTCCGGGAGCGCGGTCGAGGTGGATGAGCACCTCGAAGTCGTTCAGCGTCAGGCCGTGGGTCGTGAGCAGGTCGACGTTCAGCTGGCGTGTGATCGCCGCATGGGAGCGGAGGAAGCTGACCCATGCCTCGAGCTTCTCGGTGTCGAACGTCGTGCTCATTGACACGTCAAGTGTAGCCCGACATCCGGCTTCAATACAGCCCCCGAGCGAAGAGACGGCCCTCCGCGGCGCGGCGCCGAACGAGCCCGGCGAGGGTCGCACCGCCGGCCGACGTCCACCGCGCGAGCTCGCCGGGAACGGCGGCGTAGTCGCCCTCGTTCAGCCGCCGCAGCAGCGTCGACTCCGCGAATGCCCCCGGCCCGACGTTGTAGGCGAAGCTCGTCAGCGCGTCGAAGCGACACTGGCTGAGCGGGACGCGGACCGCGTCGCGTACGGCCGCGGCGGCGCGCGCCGCGTCGGCGCGGAGAAGCTCGAGGGCGCGGGCGCGCGTGATCCCTGCAAGGAGCTCGGGGGGCTCGGAGCCGTCGGTCGGCCCTTCGTGGACGAGGTGGCCGAAGCCGATCGTGCAGTTCCCGGCGGCGTCGTCGTAGAGGCGCGGCCGGAAGCCCTCGAAGCGCGCGATGAACCGCACGCCGTCTGCGCTGACGTCGCTCGCCGCCTCGCCGATCGCCGCATCGAGCCCGGGGTCGGCCATGCCTGCCTCCTCCTCCCGGAGCTTAACACTCTGTGAAGCTTATTTGACGTATTAGTCTGTCTCATGTATCTGTCTACCTGCTCAGTGGACAAAGGAGACCAATGACCCGCCTCAAGCTCGTCCTCGCCGTGCTCGTCACGGCCCTCGTCGCCGTCGCAGGCGCGGCTGCCGACACGACCCTCAACCTCGTCGCCTACTCGACCCCGAAGCCCGTGATGGCGCAGATCATCTCGGACTTCCAGAAGACCCCCGACGGGCAGGGCGTGTCGTTCAACCAGTCGTACGGCCCGTCGACGAGCCAGGCGAAGGCGATCGTCGCCGGCCTGCCGGCCGACGTCGCATTCCTGTCGACCGGCGACGACGTGAACTACCTCGCCGACAACGGCCTCGTCGACCCCGCGTGGTGGGCGACGAAGGACTACGGGATCGCCGCGAACACCGTCGTCGTGTTCGCCGTGCGCCACTACAACCCGAAGCACATCAAGGGCTGGGCCGACCTGATCAAGCCGGGCGTGCAGGTCGTGACGCCGAACCCGTTCTCGTCGGGGTCGGCCAAGTGGAACATCCTCGCGGCGTACGCCGCCGAGCGGCACCTCGGTAAGACCGACGCGCAGGCGCAGGCGTACGTAAAGACGCTCTTCCAGCACGTCGTGTCACAGGACTCGTCCGGCTCGAACGCGACGAACACGTTCCTCTCGGGCAAGGGCGACGTTCTGATCACCTACGAGAGCGAGGCGATCGCCGCACAGGCGAAGGGCCAGGACATCGAGTACGTGATCCCGCGGCAGACGATGCTCATCCAGCTGCCGATCGTGCCGTTGAAGAACAGCCCGAACGTCGACCTGGCGAAGAAGTTCATCGCCTTCGTGCAGTCGACGCCGGAGCAGATCCTGCTCGGACAGAACGGTTTCCGCCCCGTCGACAAGACGGCGGCGGCGCAGTTCAAGAAGAAGTACCCGGTCCGCCCCGGGCAGTTCACGATCGGGGACAAGGTGATCGGCGGCTGGCGCGCGGCCGACAAGAAGTGGTTCGACCCGACGCACGGCCTGATGGTGCAGATCGAGCAAGCGGTCGGAGGTCCGACCTCTGGCGCTTAGCCTCACGTCACCGGCGATTGCGAGGGTGCGGCGGTTCGCCGCACCCTCGTTGTCGTTCGGGTTCGTCACCGTCTTCCTCTCGGTCGTCGCCGCGCTGCCGCTGGCGGCGCTCGTGTGGTCCTCGACGAAGGGCGGCGCGTCCGGGTTCTGGGCGACGGTGTCCGCGCCGGAGGCGGTCGCCGCGCTCGAGCTCACGCTCGCCGTCGCCGCGATCGCGGCCGTCACGAACGCGGTGCTCGGAACGGTGACGGCATGGGTGCTCGTGCGCGACGATTTCCCCGGCAAGTCGCTCGTGAACGCGGTCGTCGACCTCCCGTTCGCGCTGCCGACCGTCGTCGCAGGACTGATCCTGCTGACGTTCTACGGCCCTCGCTCGCCGGTCGGCGTGCACGCGGCGTTCACGCGCACCGCGGTGTGGCTCGCGCTCCTCTTCGTGACGCTTCCGTTCGTCGTGCGCACGGTGCAGCCGGTGCTGATCGAGCTCGACGTCGAGATGGAGGAGGCCGCGCGCTCGCTCGGCGCGGGGCGTCTCGCCGTCTTCCGGCGGATCGTGCTGCCGAACATCCTCCCCGGGATCCTGTCGGGACTGACGATGGCGTTCGCGCGCGCGGTCGGCGAGATCGGCTCGATCGTGCTCATCTCCGGCAACCTTCCGTTCCGCACGGAGGTCGCGTCGGTCTTCATCTTCAACCAGATCCAGAGCGGCAACCCGCACGGCGCGGCGGCGCTCGCGGTCGTGCTGCTCGCGATCTCCTTCGCCGTCCTGCTCGGCGTCGGCGGCGTGCGGCGCTTCGCCACGAGGCACGAACGTGGGTAAGTTCGCGCTGCGCGGCGTCGCGCTCTTCTATCTCGCCGCGATCCTGCTCGCTCCGCTCGGGCTCGTCGTCTGGCACACGTTCCGCTACGACGCGCACGACGCCTGGATCGCGCTGACGGACCACAACACGCTGCATGCGTTCCAGATGACGCTGATCGCCGTCGGGATCTCCGTGCCGCTCAACGCCGTCTTCGGCATCGCGGTCGCGCTCGCGATCGTGCGCGGCAGGTTCCCCGGCAAGGGGCTGCTGAACGCGTTCGTCGACCTGCCGCTCGCACTCTCCCCCGTCGTCGTCGGCGTCGCGCTCTTCCTGCTCTACGGGCGTACCGGCTGGCTGAGCGGATTCCACGTCCTGTTCTCGCTGCCCGCGATCGTGCTCGCGTCGATCTTCGTCTCGCTGCCGTTCGTCGCGCGCGAGGTCGTGCCGACGCTGCGCGAGGTCGGCGACGAGCAGGAGCAGGCCGCGCACACGCTCGGCGCGTCGCCGTGGCAGACCTTCTGGCGGGTCACGCTGCCGTCGATCCGCTGGGCCGTCGTCTACGGCGTCGTGTTGACGACCGCGCGCTGCCTCGGCGAGTACGGCGCGGTCGCGGTCGTCTCCGGGAACATCGAAGGCAAGACGCAGACGGCTACGCTTGCCGTCCAGGACGCGTACGAGAACCTCGACCACGCCGGCGCGTATGCGATCTCGCTCGCGCTGGCGCTGATCGCGGTCGTCGTGCTCGTCGTCATGACGGCCGTGCGGCCGAGGGAGGGACACTGATGTCGATCGTCGTTCGCGACGTACGCAAGAAGTTCGGTACGTTCACGGCGCTCGACGGCGTGTCGCTCGACGTCGCGACAGGGTCGCTGACTGCGCTCCTCGGGCCGAGCGGCAGCGGTAAGTCGACGTTGCTGCGCGTGATCGCGGGGCTTGAGACGCCGGATTCCGGCACCGTCGAGATCGCCGAGAAGGACATGACGGGCCGCTCGCCGCAGGACCGCGGGGTCGGCTTCGTCTTCCAGCACTACGCGGCGTTCAAGCACATGTCGGTGTGGGATAACGTCGCGTTCGGGCTGTCGATCCGCAAGCGGCCGCGCGCCGCCGTCGAACGTCGGGTCGCCGAGCTGCTGGATCTCGTGCACTTGGAAGGATTCGCCGACCGCTACCCCGCGCAGCTGTCCGGCGGCCAGCGCCAGCGCATGGCGCTCGCCCGCGCGCTCGCGGTGGAGCCGGAGGTCCTCCTGCTGGACGAGCCGTTCGGCGCGCTCGACGCGCAAGTGCGCAAAGAGCTGCGGACCTGGCTGCGCCGCCTCCACGACGAGGTCCACGTCACCACGGTCTTCGTCACGCACGACCAGGAGGAGGCGATGGAGGTCGCCGACACGCTCGCCGTCCTCAACGAGGGCAAGATCGAGCAGGTCGGCTCACCGACAGAGGTCTACGACCATCCGACCTCCGACTTCGTGATGAGCTTCATCGGTCCGGTCAGCCACCTCAATGGACAGCTCGTCCGGCCTCACGACGTCGCGGTCTCGCTCGAACCCCGC
>JAFAHG010000034.1 GCA_019237315.1 Actinomycetota bacterium | reverse complement strand
TGTCACGGTCTCGTCGAGTCCGAGGAGCTCGCGCAGGCTGCGAAGGAGTTCTCTCACGAGGCAACGAAGGTACCGAGAGCATCGGACGGATCGTTGTCCACGAAGACGACGATCGTCGAGGTTGACGGGCGGCGCGTCGAGGTCAAGGTCTCGCGGCCCGAACCGCCGTACCGCGAGCTCGCACGGCGCCGCCGCGAGCGCGTGAACGCGCGCGGGGGCGCGGGCGGAGCCGACGCGGTCGTCAGTCCGATGCAGGGCACCGTCCTCGAAGTGCACGTCGCGGAGGGCGACGAGGTCGAGGCCGGCGTCGTCATCTGCATCGTCGAGGCGATGAAGATGGAAAACGAGGTGACCGCGCACCGGCCCGGCGTCGTGACCGACCTGGCGGTGACGGCCGGCGGGTCCGTCGGCACCGGGCAGACGATCTGCCTCGTCGTCCCGCGCGACTGACGCCTACAACGAGCGCCGGTAGGCGCGGAACGTCCAGTTCGCGAACGCCGCCGTGACGACGCAGAGCGCGACGAGGTACCCGAGGTGTACGCCGACCGAAGACCAGTCGGTACCGGGTAGCACGACCGCGCGCGCCGCCTTCACGCCCCAGTTCACGGGGTTGAAGTCCGCCGCGACCCGCATCCAGTGCGGCATCTGGCGCTGCGCGAGCAGCGTCGAGGAGAGGAAGAGGAGCGGCAACCCGATGAAGTTCGCGAGCGTGATCATCGTCGCCTCGCGGCGCGTCAGAAGCGCGAGCCCCTGCGAGATGCCCGCGAACGCGCTGTTCACCAGCATCCCGACGACGACGACCACGAGCCAGCCGAGCGCGCCCGTATGGACGTGTACGCCGAGTGCGAGCGCGACGACGAGGATCACGAGCGCCTGCAACCCGGCCGTCAACGCGGAGCGCACGATCTGCGACAGCACGAGCGAAAGTCGCGACGCGGGCGTTGCGAGGAACCGCTCGACGAACTTCCGGTCGAGGTCAGCGACCATCGCCATGCCGCTCCACGTCGCGCCGAAGAACGAGTTCATCACCACGATCGCCGGCGCGAGGAACGTCACGTACGACGTCGTCCCGAAGCCGCCGAGCCGGGTCACGTTCTTGAACAGCTGCCCGTAGAGGATCAGCCAGACCATCGGCTGGATGAGCAGGAGCGCGATCCAGATCGGCTCGCGCATGAGGTTCCGCGCCTGACGCTGGACCATGAAGACCGTGTGCCGTGCCGCCGTCACGAGCCGCTGTCCTCCGTGGCGAAGTCGCGGCCGGTGTAGTGGAGGTACACGTCGTCCAGCGACGGGCGGCTGACCGACACCGACGCGACGGCGATACCTGCGCCGCCGAGTGCCGCAATGATGCGCGGCACCGCGTGACCCCCGTCGGCGACGCGCGAGACGAGCGTGCGGCCGTCGGCGAGCGTCGCCTCGACCGGAGCGTCGGCACCCGCGAGCACGCGCCGCGCGTCGTCGACCTGCCCGTCGACGAGCTCGACCGTGACGGCGTCACCGCGCAGCTCGGCTTTCAACCCGGCGGGGGTCCCCTCGACGACCACGTGCCCCGACGAGACGATCGCGAGGCGGTCGGCGAGCTCGTCCGCCTCCTCGAGGTAGTGCGTCGTGAGCAGGATCGTCAGCGTCTCCCGTTCCGCCAGCCGCGCGACCTCGGCCCACAGCGCGACCCGCGCTTCCGGGTCGAGACCGGTCGTCGGCTCGTCGAGGAAGAGGACGCGCGGGCGGTGCACGAGGCCGAGTGCGATGTCGAGCCGCCGCTTCATGCCGCCGGAGTACCCCTGGACGACGCGGTCGGCCGCGTCCGCGATGCCGACGAGCTCGAGCAACTCGTCGACGCGCGCGCGCAGCTCGCGACCGTGCATCCCCTGCACACGCCCCTGGAGCATCAGATTTTCGCGGCCGGTGCCGTACCGGTCGACGCCGGACTCCTGCGGGATGTAGCCGATGGTGCGGCGCACGGCGTTCGCTTCACGCGCGACGTCGTGGCCTGCGACGACCGCGCGCCCCTCGTCCGGATGCGTCAACGTCACGAGCACGCGGACCGTCGTGGACTTCCCGGCGCCGTTCGGACCGAGCAGTCCGAAGATCTCTCCCTCGCGCACGGAGAACGAGACTCCGTCGAGCGCCTGCACGTCGCCGTAGCGCTTGCGCAGTCCCTCGACGACGATCGCGTCCACGCGGACGAGGGTACCGGGACTACAGTCCCGGGCCTGGACCTGTACGAGTACCAGGGGAAGGAGCTCTTCAGGCGCTACGGCATCCCGGTCTCCGACGGGCGTCTCGCGACGTCTGCGGACGAAGCGGAACGCGCGGCGGCCGAGCTCGGCGGCGACGTCGTGGTGAAGGCGCAGGTGCTCACCGGCGGCCGCGGCAAGGCGGGCGGAGTGAAGCTCGCTGCGTCGCCGGCCGATGCGCGGGCGCGCGCGGAGGAGATCCTCGGGCTCGACATCCGCGGGCACGTCGTCGGGAAGGTCTGGGTCGAGAGCGCTTCGCCGATCGCGAAGGAGTACTACCTCTCCGTCACCTTCGACCGCGGCGCGAAGAAGCCGCTCCTGATGCTGACGACGGAGGGCGGCGTCGAGATCGAGGAGGTCGCTGCGACGAACCCGGACGCACTCGCGCGTGTGTACGTCGACCCGCTCGTCGGCTACCAGGCGAACGAGGGGCGGCGTCTCGTCTACGGGGCCGGGATCTTCGACCCGTCGGAGCAGAAGCAGGTGCTCGCGATCGTCGAGCGCCTCTACCGCTGCTTTGCGACGGAGGAGGCCATGCTCTGCGAGATCAATCCGCTGATCGTCACGCCCGACGGCGAGGTGAAGGCGCTCGACGCGAAGGTGACGATCGACGACTCGGCGCTCTACCGGCACGCGGACGTCGCCGCGATGCGCGACACCGCCGCCGGCGATCCGCTCGAGACGTTCGCCCGCGAGAAGGGCGTCACGTACGTCCATCTCGACGGGTCGGTCGGCATCCTCGCGAACGGCGCGGGGCTCGCGATGTCGACGGTCGACCTCGTCGTCGTCGCCGGGGGACGGCCCGCGAACTTCTGCGACCTCGGCGGCGGCGGCCGGGCCGAGGGTGTGGTCGACGCGCTCGAGGTGATCACGCGCGATCCGCAGCTGCGCTCGATCTTCTTCAACGTCTTCGGCGGCCTGACGCGCGGCGACGAGGTCGCGCGCGGCATCCTCACCGCCCTCGAGCGGATCGACATCTCCGTGCCGATCGTCGTGCGCCTCGACGGGACGAACGCGGAGGAGGGGCGGCAGATCCTCGTCGACGCGAACCTCGACCAGCTGCACGTCGAGCCGACGATGCTCGCCGCTGCGCAGCGCGCCGTGGAGCTGGCCAGATGAGCCATGTCCGGCGGCAGCCGCTGAATCAGATGTGTGACAAACAATCCACAGCAGGGACGTTTTGCCTGCTCGCCGGGCCGGCGGAACGGACACGTCCGGCGGCAGCCGCCGGGGTGGGGCGACGGTGACCGACACGTGGAGCGACCGCGCGGAGGTCTACCGGACGAGCCGCGCGCACAGCGAAGGGGCCGACCTCGACCTGCTCGTCGAGTGGTCGGCGGGGGCGAGAACCGCTATCGACGTCGCGACCGGCGGCGGGCACGTGGCGCGGCGTCTGCGCGAGGCGGGCGTGCAGGTCGTGACCGTGGACCCCGCGCGCGGGATGCAGCCCGACGTCGTCTCGCGCGCGGAAGAGCTGCCGTTCGAGGACCACGTGTTCGACGTCGCCGTCACGCGCGTCGCTGGGCACCACTTCGAAGACGTGCGCGCCGCAACGCGCGAGCTCGCGCGCGTCTCGGCGGACCGCGTGCTCGTCGTCGACACGCTCTTCCAGGGCGAAGCGGGCGAGGAGGCCGAGAAGCTCCGGGACCCGTCCCACGTGCGCAACTACAGCGAGGAGGAATGGCGCAGCTTCCTCGAGGGCGCAGGTCTCGACGTCGAGGAGATCCGGACCTTCGAGATGCCGATCGACTTCGACGAGTGGCTCGCACGCACCGGCTGCACCGGCGAGGACGCCGAGCGGGCACGCGATCTGCTCGCCGACCGCATCGACGACGGCATGCTCCGCATGACGCGCATCGCCCTCCGGGCTCGGGTGCCCCGCTGATGGCGATCGTCGTCGACAACGACACGCGCCTCGTCGTGCAGGGGCTGACCGGCAGCGAGGGCCGCTTCCACGGTCTGCGCAACCGCTCGCACGGCACGAACGTCGTCGCCGGCGTCACACCCGGCAAGGGCGGCCAGGACGTCGAGGGCATCCCCGTCTTCGACACCGTCGCGGAGGCCGTCACGCAGGCGGACGCGAACACGACGCTGATCTTCGTCCCGGCGCCGTTCGCCGCGGACGCGGTCTACGAGGCCGTCGACGCGGGCATCCGAACCGTCATCTGCATCACCGAGCACGTCCCCGCGCACGAGATGCTGCGCATCCACCCCTACATCCGCACGAAGGGCGTGACGATGATCGGGCCGAACTGCCCCGGTGCGCTCTCGCCCGGCAAGGCGAACGCGGGGATCATCCCCGCCGAGGTGTTTTCCCCGGGAAGCATCGGCCTCGTCTCGCGTTCGGGGACGCTCACGTACCAGATCGGCTACGAGCTCGCGCAGCTCGGGCTCGGCAACTCGACGATCGTCGGCATCGGCGGCGACCCGGTCGTCGGCTCGTCGTTCACCGACATCCTCGAGCTCTTCGAGGCGGACGACGAGACGGAGTCGGTGGTGCTCGTCGGCGAGATCGGCGGCAACGAGGAGGAGAAGGCCGCGCGCTTCGTCGCCGAGCGGATGTCGAAGCCGGTTTACGCGTACATCGCGGGCTTCTCCGCGCCGCCCGGGAAGACGATGGGTCACGCGGGCGCGATCATCTCCGGGTCGGCCGGGACCGCGCAGGCGAAGAAGGAGGCGCTCGAGGCGGCCGGCATCACCGTCGGCACGACGCCGACCGAGGTCGCGCAGCTCGCCGCACGCGGCTCGCTACGGTAGGCCGCGTGGACACGATCGCGCTCGCCCGCGGCGTCCCTGCGCCCGAATGCCTGCCGGTCGCCGAGCTCGCCGACTGCGCACGCGCCGCGATCGAGCGCGACGGGAGGACGATCCTTTCCTACGGTCCCGCCGGCGGCTACGGACCGCTTCGCGGCCTGCTCGCCGAGCAGCACGGTGTCGAGCCCGCGCGCGTCGTCCTGACGAACGGCGGGCTGCAGGGGTTCGTGCTCCTCGCGCAGCTCCTCGCGCGCGGGCAGCGCGTCCTCGTCGAGAAGCCGACCTACGACCGGCCGCTGAAGATCCTGCGCGAGCTCGGCGCCGACGTCGACGCGGTCGAGATGGACGACGAGGGTCTCGAGCCGGACGCCCTCGAAGCTGCGCTCCGCAGCGGGCCGAAGCCGGCGCTCCTCTACACGATCCCGACGTTCCAGAACCCGAGCGGCCGCACGCTGTCCACCGAACGCCGCGGCCGCGTGGCAGAGCTCGCAGCCGAGCACGACCTGCTCGTCCTCGAGGACGACCCGTACGGTCGCGTGCGCTTCGAGGGCGATGCGCCGCCGTCGCTCTTCGAGCTCTCCGGCGGCAGCACCGCGTACACGTCGTCGTTCTCGAAGACGGTCGGCCCCGGTGTGCGCGTCGGCTGGTTCGTCCTCCCGCACGACCTCGCGAAGCAGTTCGAGGCGTCGGCGACGGCGACGTACATCACGCCCGTCCTCCTCGGTGAGGCCGCGGTCTACGAGTTCATCGCGCGCGGCAGCTTCGAGCCGAACCTCGGGCGCGTGAACGGCCTGCTGAAGGCGCGGCGCGACGCGATGCTCGCCGCGCTCGAACGGCATCTGCCGGACGCGCGCTGGTCGCATCCGCAGGGCGGGTTCTTCGTCTGGGTCGAGCTACCGGAAGGGACGAACGCCGTCGACGTGCTCGACCGTGCGGAAGGCGTCACGGCCGTTCCGGGTACCGACTTCGGCGGCGAGCCGAACACGCTTCGGCTCGCGTTCAGCTACGTCTCGCCGGACGAGATCGACGAGGGCGTGGCGAGGCTCGCGGCCGCTCTCTACGCGTAGGCCGCGAGCGGCACGAGACGGGGCTGCGCCGGCGGCGCGAGCGAGGCCCCCGCGGCGCGGAACGTCGGACACGGACGCTCGAGCGAGAGCGCGCAGAGACCCTGCCGCTGGAAGTAGCAGTCGGCGCACGTCGCCGTCCTGGTCGCGCGCTGGCCCCGGGGGGAGGGTGTGGAAGACGGCTGCAACGAGGTGCGATCCTACGACGGCACTCGCGGCGATCAAGTGCTTGTCCGAATGGAAAACGCGCAGTTTCCGCCCGTTTCGAACGGCTGAAAACGGAGGATTTCTACGCGTTCGGCGGAAGCGTTGCCAGCGCGCGCAACGCCTGTCGAAAACTATCCACAGGGATGATCCGGAGGCCGTGCGCGTACTTGCGCGCGTCGATCGCGTTCTGCCCCGCGGGGACGAGGAACGCGTCCACACCCGCCTCGCGCGCGCCGATCACTTTCTGCTTGATTCCGCCGATCGGGCCGACGTGGCCGTCGAGGAACATCTCGCCGGTCGCGGCGACCTTGTAGCCGTGGTCGACGTTGATGCCGAGCTGCTCGAGCACGTCGAGCGCGAACGCGAGGCCGGCCGACGGACCGCCGATGTCGCCGGAGTCGATCGACACCGGGATCGGCAGGTGGATGTCTTCGGACTGGTCGAGGAAGATGCCGACGACGGCGCGATTGCCCGCCGCCACGGTGCGAAGGTGGACCACCTTCGTGCCGGAGCCACGCTGCACGGTGAACGTGACGGGATCGCCCGGGTGCTTCTTCGCCATCGCGGCGCTGACGTCGTCCGGCGTGCGGACGCGCTTCCCGTCGACTGCGACGATCACGTCGGTCGGCTCGAGCTTCCCGACCGCAGGCATGCCGGGCGCGATGTCGGAGACGAGAGCGCCGGTCGGCGTTGCGCTCACCTTCAGGCCCGCGCTGCGCAACGCGACCGCGGCGGCGATCTGCTGCGACAGCTTCATCTCCCGCAGGTCGACCGCCTGTCGCTGGGCGTCGTTCACGCCCGGCGGGTCGACGTTCGTCGACGGGACGAGATCCGCGCCGTCGTGCAGACCGCCGAGGAGGCTCTCGAGGATCGATGCCTTGCGCACGACGACGTCGACGTAGTAGATGCCGCCGTGGTCGCGGGGCTCGTGCTTCCCCTGCACGGACACGAGCGGCGCGACGGGGTGCGCGCGGTCCGGCAGGAAGATGTAGTCGTTCGAGGGGACGATCCAGAGCGCGACCGCGACGACGAGCAGGACGAGGCCCGCTCCGAGCAGGCGTCCAGGAGTCAGGACCCGGAGAGGGCGTGGCCGCACGCGGGCAGGGTAGATCAGGTCGAGAGCACGCCGACGACCTCGCGCACGGCGGCCGCCGAGCGGTCGAGGGCGGCGCGCTCCGCCTCGTCGAGGTCGAGCTCGACGATCTGCTCGATCCCGCCCGCCCCGAGCTTCACGGGCACGCCGAGATAGAGGCCGTCGATCCCGTATTCGCCCTGCAAATAGGCAGTGCAGGGGAGGATGCGCTTCTCGTCGAGGAGCACCGCGTCGACCATCTGGGCGACGGCGGCGCCGGGGGCGTACCAGGCCGACGTGCCGAGGAGCTGCACGAGCTCGCCGCCGCCCTTGGCCGTCCGCTCGACCATCGCGTCGATGCGGTCGGCGGGGACGAGCTTGCGGAGCGGAACGCCGCCGACCGTGGTCGCGCTGACGACGGGGACCATCTGGTCGCCGTGGCCGCCGAGCACCATCGCGGTCACGTCCTTCACGGACGATCCGGTCTCCCACGCGATGAAGGTCGAGAAGCGCGCCGTGTCGAGGATGCCCGCCATGCCGAAGACGCGCTCGCGCGGAAACCCGGAGGCGTTCTTCGCGACGTGGCACATCGCGTCGAGCGGGTTCGACACGACGACGAGGAACGCATCCGGCGACTGCTCGACGGCGCGCTCCGTCACCTCGCGCACGATCTTCTCGTTCGTCGCGACGAGGTCGTCGCGGCTCATGCCGGGCGCGCGCGGCAGGCCGGCGGTGACGACGACGACTGCGGAGCCGGCCGTGTCGGCGTAGTCGTTCGAGCCGGTGACGTTCGGCTCGTAGCCGCGCACGGCGCCCATCTGGTTCATGTCGAGCGCCTTGCCCTGGGGCAAGCCCTCCTTGATGTCGACGAGCACGATGTCCGCGTAGTCGCGCGCGGCGAGCACCTGCGCCGCGGTGGCGCCGACGTTCCCGGCGCCGACGACCGTGATCTTCGGGCGGCTCATGCGACGGCCGATTCTACGGAGGCGCATGGGGTACGGTGCCGACGTGGACGACTTCCGCCCGGGGCTCGAAGGCGTCGTCGCCTTCGAGACCGAGATCGCGGAACCCGACCGCGAAGGCTCCGCGCTTCGCTACCGCGGCGTCGACATCGAGGAGCTCGTCGACCGTTACCCGTTCGAGAAGGTCTGGGGTCTGCTCGTCGACGGTGCGTTCGATCCGGGGATGCCGTACGCGGAGCGCATCGAGGTGCAGGACACGAGCGGCTCGGTGATGGCCGACCTGCAGGCGGGGCTCGCGACCCTCGGCTCGAAATGGAAGCTCGCGCAGCTCGTCGACATCGACGCGAAGCACGCGCGCGACGACCTCGCGCGACTCTCCGCAGCCGCGTTGTCGATCGTCGCGCAGGCTGCGCGCGGCTCGAACGAGCCGCCGGTGCCGGAGCTCACCGTGCACCAGGGCAAGAACGCCGCGGCGCAGTTCCTCATCCGCTGGCGCGGAGAGGCGGACCCGCGCCACGTGCGTGCGCTCGACACGTACTGGGTGACCGCCGCCGAGCACGGTCTCAACCCGTCGACGTTCTGCGCGCGCATCGTCGCGTCGACCGGCGCCGACTGCGCGTCGGCGCTCTCCGCTGCCGTCGGTGCGCTCTCGGGTCCGCTGCACGGCGGCGCGCCGACGCGCGTGCTCAAGATGCTCGACGACGTCGAGGCGACCGGCGACGCGGACCGCTACGTCCGCGACCTGCTCGCGCGCGGCGAGCGGATCATGGGCTTCGGCCATCGCGTCTACCGCGCCGAGGATCCGCGAGCGCGCGTCCTGCGGCGCGTCGCGAAAGAGCTCGGCTCGCCGCGCGTCGAGGTCGCCGACGCGCTCGAGCAGGCGGCGCGTGCCGCGCTGCAGGAACGCTCGCCCGATCGCGTGCTCGAGATCAACGTTGAGTTCTGGGCAGCGGTCGTGCTCGAGCTCGCGCAGGTGCCCCCGCCGATGTATCCGGCGATGTTCGCGTGCGCGCGCGTCGCCGGCTGGTCGGCGCACGTCGTCGAGCAGCGCGCGACCGGACGCCTCATCCGGCCGTCGGCTCGGTACGTCGGCCCTGCTGCGCACAACCTCACGGACGCCGCATGACGCTCGCCGAGGCTGCGGCGCGTGCGGACGAGCTCGCAGGAGAGGGGAAGGAGCAGGAGCTCGCCGAGCTGCGCCGGCAGTGGGACGACGAGCTCGAGGCCGCCGCACGCTCGGCCGACTACCGGGAGCGCGCCGTCGCGTTCCGGGCGATCGCGCAGTTCCGCTACCGGCAGAAGGCGGAGCTCCTGGCGCGCGGGCTCGACGACGACAGCCCCGCGTGCCGCGGTTCCGCGGTGCTCGCATTCGAGTCGCTGTCGCGCGACCACCCGGGCGTCATCAATTCGGTGCGGCCCGCGCTGCACGAGCTCGCGTCGCACGACGGGAACGAAGCGGTGCGCCGGCTCGCGATCGTCGCGCTGCGCAACGGCTCGCCGCAACAGGACACGATCCGCATCCTCTCCGCGCTCGCCGAGGACGACGAGCAGAGTCGCGAGCTCAGGGACGCGGCCGCGAAGGTCGCGCAGGCCCTGCGCCGCAAGGGGAAGAGCTAGCTACAGCCGCAGGCGTCGCTGCGGCGCCCGCAGGACGGACAGATCCGCGGCGGCTGCCGCAGGTCAAGCGCCCTCTTCGCGAGCCCGCTCTGCGTCATCAGCCAGCCCGCCAGCATCGCGACGGCGGGAATCAGGAATCCGTGGAGTGGCAGGGTCGTCATTCGTCTCGGTCTGGCGCCTCCGCGCATGCGGGTGTGCCTGGAAGTACAACGCGCGTCGCCGCGCATCGGATACGTGGGTGTAGAGCTCTGTCGTGGAGAGATCGGCATGACCGAGCATTTCCTGAACACTCCTCAGGTCGGCGCCGCCCTCGAGGAGGTGCGTGGCGAAGGAATGGCGCAGGAGATGGGGGTGGACGCGCCCCGGCTCGAGGCCGGCGACCTCGGCCAGCCGGCGCAGGATCAGGAACGCACCGGCGCGGGTGAGCGCCCCGCCCTTCGCGTTCAGGAAGAGCTCGGGGCGGTGCCGCCGGTCGAGGTGCGGACGCCCCCGCGAGAGGTAGCGCCGCAGCGCCTCGACCGCCTGCCGGCCGACGGGGACGACGCGGTCCTTGCCGCCCTTGCCGGTGACGCGGACGAGACGTTCCTCGAGGTCGACGCCGCCCCTCTCGAGGCCGACGGCCTCCGAGACACGCAGGCCGGCGCCGTAGAGGAGCTCGACGAGCGCGCGGTCGCGGAGCGCGCGCGGGGTGACGCCGTTCGCCGCTGCGATCAGCCGCTCGGCCTCGCCGGCCGAGAGCGTGTTCGGCAGCTTGCGCGGCCTGCGCGGCAGGTCGACGGCGGCTGCCGGGTTGTCGGTGCGGGCGCCGACGAGCTGCTGGTGGCGGAAGAAGCCGCGCAGCGCGGCGGTGCGGCGCGCGATCGTCGCGGGTGAAAGTCCGTCCGCACGGAGCTGCGCGACGTACGTCGCGAGCTCGTCCGTCGTCGCGCGCGCGACCGGCTTCCCGAGCGACTCGCGCGCGCGCTCGAGGTCGCGCCTGTACGCCTCGACGGTCTTCGGCGCCCGCCGCGCCGCGAGCAGCGCGAGGAACGCCTCGACGTCAGGATCGCGGGTGCGACCGGTCGTAGACACGGCGGAGGTGTTTCGGGTCGACGTGGCTGTAGGCCTGCGTCGTCGAGAGCGACGAATGGCCGAGGAGCTCCTGTATGACCCGCAGGTCGGCGCCCCCTTCGAGGAGGTGCGTCGCGAACGCGTGGCGCAGGCGGTGCGGGTGCGGGGTGAGCCGGCGGAGCGTCGAGGTGTCGAGCCTCCGGCCGCGCGCGGAGAGGAAGAGCGCGTTCTCGGCGCCGCGGGCGAGCTGCGGGCGCGCCTCGCGCAGGTAGCGCGCGACCCAGTGCGCCGCCTCCTCGCCGAGCGGGACGATGCGGTCCTTCGCGCCCTTGCCGCTGCGCACGTGCACGTGCTCCTGCTCGAAGTCGACGTCGCCGAGGTCGAGACCGACGACCTCTGCGCTGCGCAGGCCGGCCGAATACACGAGCTCCACGAGCGCGCGGTTCCGCAGGTCGAGGGCGGAGTCGCCGGTGAGCGCGTCGAGCAGGCTGTCCACCTCGCTCGCCTTCGGGGCGTCCGGAAGCCGCCGGCGCCGGCGCGGCGCGAGCGACGCGTCCGGGACGTGGTCCGGCCCGAGCGCAAAGCGGAGCAAGCTGCGGACGGCGGCGAGGCGGCGCGCGATCGTCGACGGGGCGAGCTTTCCCCCGGGGCGGGCCCGGCCGAGGTCGGCCGTGTAGTCGGCGAGGACGCGGATGTCGACCCGCTCGAGCGGAGCCTTTCCGTACCACTCGGCGAAGTCGCGCAGGTCGGCGGCGTAGGCGCGGCGGGTGGAGCCCGAAAGCCCCGCGGTCTCGAGGAAGCGGTCGGCGGCCTCTGCGACGGTCACGTTTGCCGAGTTCGCTTCGAGGCTACGATCGCCTCCCGTGGACCCTAGGTTCGAGGCGCTCGCCGATCTCGCGGTCCACGGCGCCAACGTTCAACCCGGCCAGGTTGTCGCGGTCGCCGCGACGACCGGCCAGGAAGAAGCGGCCCGCGCCGTCGCGCATGCGGCCTACCGACGCGGCGCGCGCTTCGTCGACGTCACGTACTTCGACCCGTGGGTGAAGCGCGAGCGCGTCCTGAACGCCGATCCCGAGACGCTCGCGTACGTGCCTCC
Source organism: Actinomycetota bacterium (assembly GCA_019237315.1). Lineage (GTDB taxonomy): Bacteria > Actinomycetota > Thermoleophilia > Gaiellales > Gaiellaceae > PALSA-600. The sequence continues at coordinate 4,996 of JAFAHG010000034.1, read as the reverse complement.
CTGGTACGGCGAGCGTGCGCTCGCGCTCGGCGAGATGGATGCCGCGCGCATCAGCTTCAGCGGCGTCGTCTCGCCCGAGGCGTTCGCCGACCTCGACCCGGGCCTCTCCGGCCGTGACCAGCTGCCGTGGCTGAAGGAGACGTCGCAGCTGATCGCCGACAAGTCGACGAACTGGTGCGGCATCGTGTGCCCGCACCCTGCGTGGGCGACGCTCGTCTATCCCGACCTGACCGAGGACGAGGCGTACGAGCACCTGTGGCGCGACCTGTCGCACGTGCTGCGGCTCGACGAGCCCGACCCCGCCGCCGCGTGGCGTACGCGCGCCGGCGAGCTGAAGCGCTCGGCGCGCGCGCTCACCGAGCGGCGCTTCGACGCGATCGAGCTGCGAGGTCCCGGCACCGAGCTCCGCATCGGGCTCTTCGCGAGCGGTACATGGGAGGCCGCCGACTTCACCACGCGCTTCGGCGTGCAGCACCTCCCGAACCTTCCGACGGAGGAGGTCTTCACGACGCCCGACCCGATGCGCGTCGACGGGTACGTCACCTCGACGAAGCCGCTCGTCCTGCGCGGCGCGACGATCATCCGCGGCCTGCGCGTGCGCTTCGAAGGCGGGCGCGCCGTCGAGATCGACGCGGACGAGAACGCGGAGGCTCTGCGCTCGCGCGCGGCGACCGACGACGGCGCGTCCCGTCTCGGCGAGCTCGCGCTCGTCGACGGCCACGGCCGCATCGGGCCGCTCGGGACGGTCTTCTACGACACGCTCGTCGACGAGAACGCCGCGAGCCACATCGCGCTCGGCTTCGGGTTCCCGTTCGCGGTCGGCGACGAAGACCGTGACCGCGTGAACAAGAGCGGCACGCACATCGACTTCATGATCGGCTCGCCCGAGGTCGACGTGGACGGCATCACGCGCGACGGCGAGCGCGTTCCGGTGCTCCGTCAGGGCGACTGGCAAATCTAGAGTTCCGGCGATGGCGATCGCGGAGAACCGGAGCCTCGACGCCGCCACGAACGGCAAGGTGTTCCGGAACCTCTCGACGTCTGCTCTGTACATGCACGCGCTCCGGCGCGGCGAAGGCGTGCTCGCGGAGGGCGGCGCGATCGTGGTCGACACCGGCGAGCACACGGGCCGCTCGCCGAAGGACAAGTTCGTCGTGCGCGAGCCCGCCTCGGAGGACCGGATCTGGTGGGGGACCGTCAACCAGGAGCTCGACGAGGAGCATTACGAGGGTCTGCGCGCGAAGTTGCTCGCGCACCACGCCGAGCGAGACCTCTACGTCGTCGACGCGTTCGCGGGCGCCGACCCCGCGCACCGGATCGCGCTGCGCGTCGTCACGCCGTACGCCTACCACGCGCTCTTCGCGCGGACGATGTTCATCACGCCCACGCCGGAAGAGCTGCGCGGGTTCGAGCCCGAAGCCGTCGTCCTGCACACGCCCGATCTCGAGGCGGACCCCGCGGAGGACGGTACGAGGAGCGGCACGTTCGTCGTGCTGCACCCGGCGCGCCTCGAGGTGCTGATCGGCGGCACGTTCTACGCCGGCGAGATCAAGAAGTCGATCTTCACGCTCATGAACGACCGGCTGCCGCTCGAGGGCGTGTTCCCGATGCACTGCTCGGCGAACGTCGGCGAGGACGGCGACGTCGCGATCTTCTTCGGGCTCTCGGGCACCGGGAAGACGACGCTCTCGGCCGACCCACAGCGGCAGCTGATCGGCGACGACGAGCATGGGTGGGGCGACGCCGGCGTCTTCAACATCGAGGGCGGTTGCTACGCGAAGGTGATCCGCCTCTCGCCTGAAGCCGAGCCGGAGATCTACGAGACGACGCGCACGTTCGGGACGATCCTCGAGAACGTCGTCGTCGACGAGAACGGCGTGCTCGACCTCGACGACGACATCAAGACCGAGAACACGCGCGCCGCCTACAAGCTCGAGCGCATCTCGAACGCGCTGCACACGAAGATGGCGGGTCACCCGCAGAACGTCGTCTTCCTCGCGGCGGACGCGTTCGGGATCATGCCGCCGATCGCGCGGCTGAATCCCCATCAGGCCCGCTACCACTTCCTCTCCGGCTTCACATCGAAGCTCGCCGGCACCGAGATCGGCGTCGTCGAGCCGTCGCCCACGTTCTCGCCGTGCTTCGCCGGCCCGTTCCTGCCGCAGCACCCCGCCGTGTACTCGCGGCTGCTCCGCGACAAGCTCGCGCGGCACCGCCCGGCCGTGTGGCTGCTGAACACGGGGTGGACGGGCGGCCCGTACGGCGAAGGGCACCGCATGCCGATCCAGGCGACGCGCGCGCTGCTCCATGCGGCGCTGTCCGGTCGCCTCGACGACGTCGAGTACCGCATCGACCCGGTCTTCGGCTTCGAGGTGCCGGTGCACGTCCCGGGCGTCGAGGACGACCTACTCGACCCGCGTTCAACGTGGCGCGACCCGGCCGCGTACGACCGCAAGGCGCGGGAGCTCGCCGCGATGTTCCGCGAGAACTTCGAGCGGTTCGTGGGCGTCGACGAGCAGGTCGCCGCAGCTGGTCCGCTCGTCTAGCGCCGCTTCAGCCTGCGCAGCAGCATCGCGATCGGGTCGTAGTGCCGGTCGACGACCCGCTCCTTCAGCGGGATGATCGCGTTGTCCGTGATCCGGATTCCCTCAGGACACACCTCCGTGCAGCATTTCGTGATGTTGCAGTACCCGAGGCCGCCCTGCTCGCGTACGAGCTCCATGCGGTCGACGGTGTCGAGCGGGTGCATCTCGAGACTCGCGACGCGCACGAAGAAGCGTGGGCCGATGTAGCGGTCGTGCAGACGGTGGTCACGCAGCACGTGACAGACGTCCTGGCAGAGGAAGCACTCGATGCACTTGCGGAACTCCTCCATCCGGTCGACGTCCTCCTGGTACATGACGAACTTCGCGTCGGGCGCGGGGGTGAACGGCGGGATGCGCTTGTTCACCTCGTAGTTCCACGAGACGTCGGTGACGAGGTCGCGGATGAGCGGGAACGTGCGCAGTGGCTCGACGCGAATGGGGCGGTCCTCCGGGAGGTCGTCGAGGCGTGTCTTGCAGAGGAGGCGCGGCTTGCCGTTCACCTCGCCGCCGCAGGAGCCGCACTTCGCGGCCTTGCAGTTCCAGCGCACGGCGAGATCGGGGGCGCTCCGCCGCTGGATCTCGTGCATCGCGTCGAGGACGACCCAGCCTTCGCCGACCTCGGTCTCGTAGGGCACGAACGCGCCGCCGTTCGCATCTCCGCGCCAGACCTCGAACGTGCGCGTGGCCATCAGTACCCCTCCTTGCTGCGCCGCGCCGCGACGAGCGGGACGAACTCGTCGAGGACGACCGCGGGCCGCCGCTCGACCGACATCCCGTCACCGTCCCGGCTGACCGCGATGTTCCAGCGGCTCCACTCCTCCGACGGCTCCGGAAAGTCCAGGCGGCTATGCGAGCCTCGCGTCTCCTCGCGCAGCAACGCGGCGTTCGCAATCGCGCGCGCGCAGACGATCATGTTCTGCAGGTCGCGGCAGAGGTGCCAGCCGGGGTTGTAGCGCCGCTCGCCCGGTGGAACGCGCACGTCGCGCGCGCGCCGCGCGAACTCCTCGAGCGCCGCGATCGCCGTGCGGAGCCCCGCGGCGTCGCGGTAGATGCCGACGTTCCGCTGCATCACCTGTTGCAGCTCGGCGTGGAGTGCGTACGGGTTCTCGCCCTCGCCGAAGTAGCCGTCCATCTCGGCGGCCGCGTCGCGTGCCTGCTCCCCGTCGAGGTGCGTCGGGCCGTGCTCCCGTGCATGCTCGGCCGCGCGTTCCCCGGCGCGGCGCCCGAACACGAGCAGGTCGGACAGCGAGTTCCCGCCGAGTCGCGTCGCGCCGGAGAGGCCGCCCGAGCACTCGCCCGCTGCGAAAAGCCCGGGGACGGCGCTGGCGCCCGACTCGGCGTCGACTGCGATGCCGCCCATGATGTAGTGGCACGTCGGGCCGACCTCCATCGGCTCCTTCGTGATGTCCACTCCGGCGAGCTCCTTGAACTGGTGGATCATGCTCGGGAGCTTCTTCGCGAGCACGTCCGCCGGGAGGTGCGAGACGTCGAGGAACACGCCCCCGCGCGGCGAGCCGCGGCCCTCGTGCACCTCCGTGTAGATCGCCTTCGAGACGATGTCGCGCGTCGAGAGCTCCATGCGCTCGGGGTCGTAGCGCTCCATGAACCGCTCGCCTTCCGAGTTGCGCAGGATGCCGCCCTCACCGCGCACGGCTTCCGTGACGAGGAGTCCGGCGACCCCCGGCGGCCAGACCATCCCCGTCGGGTGGAACTGCACGAACTCCATGTCGATCAGCTCGGCGCCCACGGCGTACGCGAGCGCCTGTCCGTCCCCGGTGTACTCCCACGAGTTCGAGGTGATCGGGTAGCAGCGGCCGGTCCCCCCGGTCGCGAGCACGACCGCCCCCGCGTGGAACACGACGTAGTCGCCCGTCGGCCGCCAGTAGCCGAACGCGCCGACGACGCGGTCGCCGTCGGTCAGGAGACGCGTGATCGTGCACTCCATGAAGACGTCGATGCCTTGGTGGACGACCTTGTCCTGAAGCGTGCGTATGAGCTCCAGTCCCGTCCGGTCGCCGATGTGCACGAGCCGCTTGTTCGTGTGGCCGCCGAACGCACGCTGCGACATCAGCCCTTCGGGCGTCCGGTCGAAGACGCCGCCCCACTGCTCGAGCTCGCGTACGCGGTCGGGAGCTTCCTTCGCGTGCAGTTCGGCCATGCGCCAGTTGTTCAGGTACTTCCCGCCGGAGAGCGTGTCCTGCATGTGGACGCGCCAGTCGTCCTCCGCGACCACGTTGCCGAGCGCCGCTGCGATTCCGCCCTCCGCCATCACCGTGTGCGCTTTGCCGAGCAGCGACTTGCAGACGAGCGCGGTCCGTGCGCCGTGCGCGGAGGCCTCGATCGCCGCGCGCATCCCGGCGCCGCCGGCGCCGATCACGAGGACGTCGTGCTCGTGCGTCTCGTAGCCGGTC
>JAFAHG010000275.1 GCA_019237315.1 Actinomycetota bacterium | reverse complement strand
GGCCGGTGTCGGTGACGAGCGCGACGTACAGCGCCTCGGCGACGTCAGGGGTGATCGAGACGCCGAGCGCGACGAGCAGGTCGTGGACGATCTCCGCAGTCGACGACGCGTCGGCGACGACGAGATTGACGTCGCCGAACCGCGTGTTGTCGTGATGGTGGTCGACGTCGAGAACGAGCTTCGCGTCGCGCAGCACCGACGGGTCGGGCCCGATCCGATCGGCGTTCGCGCAGTCCAGCGCGAGCAGCACCCGTGTTCCGAGATCCTCCGGCACGGTGCGCCGCAGATCGTCGAGCTCGAGAAACCGGTACTCGCCGGGGAGTGGGGCCTCACCCTGGAGGTACATGAGCACGTCCTTCCCGAGCGAGCGCAGACCCAGGGTGGCCGCGAGGAGCGAGCCCAGCGCGTCCCCGTCCGGGTTCTCGTGTGCGACCACGACGAAGCGGTCGCCCTCGCGCAGCGCGCGGACGACGGCGTCGAAGTCAGTCTGGCTCATCGGATGGCATGTCGTGGACGAGTTCGTCGATCAGCTTCGTCATGCGAACTCCACGCTCGACGGTCGGATCGTATTCGAATGTGAGTTGCGGTGTGCGCTTGAGGTCGAGCTCGCGTGCGATCCGCGACTGCAGGTACCCGTGCGCCGACTCGAGGCCCGCAAGAGTCGCCTTTCGCTTCTTGTCGCCTCCGAGAACCGAGACGTAGACCGTTCCCTCGCGTAGATCCGGCGAGATCGAGACGCCGGTGACGGTCACCAGGCCGATCCGCGGGTCCTTGAGGTCGGTGACGGCCTCGGCGATGACCGCCCGCACAGACTCGTTGACACGCCGCATGCGTTCGCTCATCGGTGTCCAAGCTACTCCGTCAGTTCGTCCGCAGCGACGAGGGACCGAACGGCACGCACGAGCACCCACTCCTGTGAGGCGAGCCATTGCTCAGCTCGCGCCGCGAGCTCCTCGGCCTCCCGTGCGTCGCGCGCGACGAAGGCGGCGGTCAGGCCGCAGCGCTGCCACAGGTCGTGGTGTGCGACCTCGGCCACCGCGGCGCCGAAGCGGTTCTGGAGCTGCGCTTTTGCCGACTTGACGTACTTCCGCTTGCCCTTCAGCGACCCGGCTTCCGGGAAGTGGAGCTCGGCCGCGAGCACCGCGACGAAACCGGCGCCGTCGTCGCTCAGGACTCGTCGGCGGCGCCAGCGGGTCCGGGCGCGCCCTCGTCGAGCGACGTGCGCTCGACCTCGCGCGTCTCGAAGACCTCGAAGATGTCGCCTTCGCGGAGGTCGTTGAAGCCCTCGAGCAGGATGCCGCACTCGAACCCTTCGGTCACCTCGCGCGCGTCGTCCTTGAAGCGCTTGAGCTGCGCGACCGTCGTGTCGTGGATGAGCGCGCCGTCGCGGAAAATCCGCACCTTCGAGCCGCGCCGAACGAGGCCGCTCGTGACCATGCAGCCCGCGATCGTGCCGAGCCGCGACACGCGGAAGAGCGCGCGCACCTCGACCTCGCCGATGACAGCCTCCGTCGAGACCGGCGAGAGCATGCCGACGAGCGCCTGCTCGATCTCGCGGGTGAGCTCGTAGATGACGCGGTACTGCCGGATCTCGATGCCCTGCCGCTCGGCGAGCTGGCGCGCCTCGGCGGACGGACGCACGTTGAAGCCGACGACCATCGCGTTCGAGGCCGCAGCGAGGTTCACGTCGTTCTCCGTGATCCCGCCGACCCCGGTGTGGATCACGTTGACGCGCACCTCGGAGTGGTCGATCTTCGCAAGCTCGCCGACGATCGCCTCGACCGACCCCTGCACGTCACCCTTGATGACGATGTTCAGATCCTGGACGGCGCCGGCCTGCAGCTGCGCGAAGAGGTTCTCGAGCGAGACGCCGCGGCTCGACTGCTTCGCGAGGAGCTCGCGGCGCAGCCGCTCGCCGCGCTGGTGCGCGAGCTCGCGTGCACGCGACTCCTTCTCGACGACGCGCGCCAGCTCGCCGGCGGGCGGCGGCTTGTCGAAGCCAAGGATCTCGACCGGCTCGCCGGGGCGCGCCGCGTCGATCTTCTCGCCGCGGTAGTCGTAGAGGGCGCGTACGCGGCCCCATGCGTCGCCGGCGACGATGGCGTCGCCTACCTTCAGCGTGCCGCGCGCGACGAGCATGGTCGCGACGGGGCCGCGGCCGACGTCGAGCCGCGACTCGATGATCGGGCCGGACGCTTCAGTCTTCGCGTTCGCCTTGAGAACGAGCTCGGCGTCGGCGACGAGCAGGATGCGCTCGAGGAGGTCCTCGAGCCCCTCGCCCTGCTTGGCGGAGACGCGTGCGACCTGCGTGGTGCCTCCCCATTCCTCCGGCTGCAGGCCCTCGTTCGCAAGCTCGCCGAGCACGCGGTCGGGGTTCGCGTCGGGAAGGTCGATCTTGTTCACGGCGACGACGACCGGCACCTCCGCCGCGCGCGCGTGCGAGATCGATTCGCGCGTCTGCGGCATGACGCCGTCGTCGGCAGCGACCACGAGCACCGCGATGTCGGTGACCTTCGCGCCTCGCGCGCGCATCGCGGTGAACGCCTCGTGGCCCGGTGTGTCGAGGAAGGTGATCTTCCTGCCGTCGACTTCGGTCTGATAGGCGCCGATGTGCTGGGTGATCCCGCCGGCTTCGGTCTCCACGACGGCGGTCTTGCGGATCGCGTCGAGAAGCGTCGTCTTGCCGTGGTCGACGTGGCCCATGATCGTGACGACCGGCGGGCGCGTCTCGAGCGCCTCCTCGGGATCGTCGTACCCTTCCGGTTCGGCTTCCTCTTCGCCCGCGTGCTTGATCGTCACCTCGCGGTCGAGCTCGGCGGCGATCAGCTCGACTTCGTCGTCGGTGAGCGACTGGGTGGCCGTCTTCATCTGGCCGAGACCCATCAGCATCTTGATGATCTGCGACATCGGGATGCCGAGCGCCTGCGAGAAGTCGCGCAGGGTCACACCCGACTCGACGCTCACGGGACCGCTCGGTGCGACGACCTCGCGCGGCTGCTTCGGCGCGCGGTCGGCAGGGCGGTCGCCGGGACGCTGGCGCTGACCGGTACCCGGCCGGCCGCCGCCGCCGCCCTCGATGACGACGCGGCGCTTCCGGCTCCCCGGGCCCCCGCCACCTCTCGGTCTGATCGGTCTACCGCCTGGCATCTGCCTCAAGTGTAGAGCCGCGCCAGCTCCGCATCGACGCGGACGGTGCGACGCAGGACGCGGTTGAAGCCGCGCTGCGCCCTCGCACGCTCGAAGCAGCGCAGGCGGCGGCACGTGTAGACGCCACGGCCGGGGCCGGCGCCCGGAACGAGGACGCCGGCCTCGGCGTGAAAACGCTGCAGGTCGTGTTGCGGGGCGCGGCGGCCACAACCCGCGCAGGTGCGAACGGGCTCACTCGCCGCCGTTCGCCTCCGCGCTGACGTCGATCGCGTCGACGTCGGGATGCTCGGTCGCCTCGATGCTCGAATGGCCGTTCGTCTCGAGACCGTCGATGACCTCCTCCGGCTCCTGCTGGAGGACCTCGAGCACCTCGTCCTCGACCTCGTCGTCGGTCGCGACCTCGGCGCGCGGCTCCGCTGCGCGTGCATCGTCGGCGTCCTGGCTTGCGAGCGCCTGGTGGCCGGGCACGCCGCAGTAGCGGGAGCCCGGAAGCGCGGCATTCGGGCAGCGCTTGCCGTTCGCGAGGATCGCGGCGCAGCGGCCGGAACTGTCGCCCTCGCCCTCGGCACCGTCGCCGCCGAAAGCCGCCTCTGCCTCCTGCTGCGCGAACTCGGTGTCGCTCACGATGTCGATCTTCCAGCCGGTGAGCCGGTGCGCCAGACGGGCGTTCATGCCCTCCTTGCCGATCGCGAGTGCGAGCTGGTCGTCGGGGACGACGACGGTCGCCTCCTTCGCGTCGTCGTCGAGGTAGACCTCTCGCACGCGTGCCGGCGAGAGCGCCTTCGCGACGAAGCGCGCCGGCTCGGGGTTCCACGGGATGATGTCGATCTTCTCGCCGCGGAGCTCCGACACGACCATGCGGACGCGCGAGCCGCGCGGGCCGACACACGCGCCGACCGGGTCGACGCCCTGCGCGTGCGACTCGACCGCGATCTTCGAGCGGTAGCCCGGCTCGCGTGCGACACCGCGGATCTCGACGAGGCCGTCTGCGATCTCCGGGACCTCGAGCTCGAAGAGCGTCTTGATCAGCTCGGGGTCGCGGCGCGACAGGATCACCTGCGGGCCCTTCGTTCCCGTGCGCACCTCGGTGATGACGGCCTTGATGCGCGAGCCCTGCTCGTAGCGCTCGCCGTCGACCTGCTCGGAACGCGGGAGGAGCGATTCGACCTTGCCGAGATCGACGAGCACGTTGTTCCGGTCGCCGGCCTGCTGCACGATGCCGGTGACGACCTCGCCGACGCGGTCGATGTACTCCTCGTACATCATCTCGCGCTCGGCTTCGCGGATGCGCTGCAGGATGACCTGCTTCGCCGTCTGCGCGGCGATGCGGCCGAAGTTGTCGGGCGTCACGTCCTCGCGCTTGATCAGGTTCTCGGGAACCTGGGACCAGTCGAGCTCGAGATCGTCGTCGCTGAGGAGGGTGTGGTTCTTCTCGCCGGTCTCTTCCTCGATTCGCTCGAGCTCGTCGAGCGCGCGCTCGCGGGCCTCGTCGAGCAGGTGCTCTTCGAGGTCCGTCGGCAGCTCGATCGAGAACACGCGGAAGTCGCCGTTGTCGTCGAGCTCGACGGCGGCGTGGCGCGAGGCGCCGGGTGTCTTCTTGTAGGCGGCGAGGAGCGCGTCCTCGAGCGCGGCGACCAGCGTGCCGCTCTCGATCCCCTTCTCACGCTCGATCTCGCGGACTGCCTCAACGATTTCCTGCGTCATGACGTCCCTTCGTCGATCAGATTGGCCCGCACGATCGCGTCGTACGGTATGTCGGCCGGCTCGCCCTTCTCTGGCGCGAGCCGAAGAGCACGTTCACCCGCCGAGATCACTTCTCCGCGATAGCGGGCATCGTCCGTCTTGATCCGAACCGTGCGGCCGAGCGCGCGCTCGAAATGCGCGCGTGTCCGCAGAGGCCGCTCGAAGCCGGGCGACGAGACTTCCACCGAGTAGTCGTCGAGGTAGGGCCGAAGCACGCCGGTCACCCGCTCGCAGAGCGCGTGGTCGACGCCGGCCGGATGGTCGACGTAGACGCGGAAACGCTCCTTGCCGGTGAGCTCCAGGGCGAGTACTTCCACGCCCGGAATCGCCGACGAAACTCGCTGGGAAATCTCGCGGTACAGCTGTCTCTCCTTGTCGTGCTGAACGGTTGCCATTCACAAAAAATGGGCGCCGCGCGCCCATTTCAGACCTACCGAAATGTGGTGTGACAAGAGTAGCAAACGGCTATTCCAAGACGATCGTCGCGGGCCCGTCGTTCACGAGCTCGACCTGCATCCGGGCGCCGAAGACGCCCATTGCAACCGGGGCGCCGAGCTCCCGGAGCGCGGCGCAGTACCGCTCGTAGAGCGCCTCGGCATGCTCGGGACGGGCAGCATCGGCGAAGCTCGGCCGGTTTCCCTTGCGGGTGTCGGCGATCAGGGTGAACTGGGACACCACGAGCGCGGCGCCGCCGG
>JAFAHG010000224.1 GCA_019237315.1 Actinomycetota bacterium | reverse complement strand
GATGCCGCACTACAGCGTCACCGGGGACGTCGTCCAGGGCCGCTTCACGCTCAAGTAGACCCGGGTGCGCGGGGCCGCCGTCGCGCGGCCCCGCGCCTCATAGACTCCGGCCGTGGACTTCGACCTCACGGCCGAGCAGCGCGAGATCCAGCGGCTCGCGCGCGCGTTTGCCGAGGCGGAGATCGCGCCGAATGCCGCTGACTGGGACCGCGCGCATGCCTTTCCGCGCGAGCTCCTCGGCCGGCTCGGCGAGCTCGGCCTCCTCGGCGTGTGCGTGCCCGAGACCGACGGCGGCGCGGGCGCCGACTTCGTGTCGTACGTGCTCGTTCTCGAAGAGCTCTCGCGCGCCGACGCCGGCGTGGGGGTGACCGTGGCCGTGCACACCTCCGCGTGCACGCTGCCGCTCCTCGCGCACGGGTCGGTCGAGCAGCGCGCCGAGTTCGTGCCGCCGCTCGCGCGCGGCGAGGTGATCGGCGCCTTCGCGCTGACCGAGCCGGGAGCAGGGTCCGACGCCGGCGCGCTGAGGACGCGTGCCGAGCGAACCGACGACGGCTGGCACGTATCCGGGACGAAGCAGTGGATCACGAACGGCTCGTTCGCCGGCACGTTTCTGCTCTTCGCGCGCACGGACGCCGAGCGAGAGGGCGCGCGCGGTGTGACCGCGTTCGTTCTCGACGCCGCGCACGTCGCCGTGACGCGGGAGGAGGAGAAGCTCGGGCTCAACTCGTCGTCGACGGCGGATCTCGCGGTGGACGCCGTGGTTCCCGCCGAGCGGCTGCTCGGCGAGGAGAACCACGGCTTCCGGATCGCGATGTCGACGCTCGACGGGGGCCGCATCGGGATCGGCGCGCAGGCGGTCGGCATCGCGCAGGCCGCATATGACGTCGCGCGCGCGTATGCCGTCGAGCGCCGCGCGTTCGGCCAGCGGATCGGCGACTTCCAGGCGATCCAGCACAAGCTCGCGAATATGGCGCTCGAGATCGACGCCGCACGCCTCCTCGTCTACCGCGCCGCGTGGGCGAAGCAGGCCGGTCATCCGCACACAGCCGAGGGCGCGATGGCGAAACTCTTCGCGTCCGAGACGGCGCGCAGGCAGACCGCGGAGGCTATCCAGATCCTCGGCGGCTACGGCTACACGAAGGAGTTTCCCGTCGAGCGCTACTACCGCGACGCGAAGATCACCGAGATCTACGAGGGCACGAGCGAGATCCAGCGCCTCGTGATCGCCCGCGAGCTCCTCGGAAAGCCCGCCGTGGGCGGCTCGTGAGCCGCAAGCGCGACGAGCCCGTTCGGCTCAACCGGATCTACACGCGCGGCGGCGATCGCGGTGAGACGTCGCTCGGGGACGGGTCGCGCGTCTCGAAGCTCGACCCGCTCGTGCGCGCCTACGGCGCGGTCGACGAGCTGAACTCCATCCTCGGCTGGGTACGCGTCGAGGTCGACGACGAGCGGCTCGCGCGCATCCAGAACGAGCTCTTCGACCTCGGCGCCGACCTCTCGGTGCCGTTCGCAGAGGACGACGGCCGGTTGCGCGTCACGCAGGAACGGATCGACCGGCTCGAGGCCGACTGCGACGAGGCGAACGCGCCGCTCCCGGAGCTGCGCAGCTTCGTCCTTCCCGGCGGCGGCGAGGCGGCGTCGCGCATCCACATCGCCCGCACAATCTGTCGAAGTGCCGAGCTCGAGGTCCTCGACGCCGCCCGGCGGCGGCCGGTGAATCCGCTCGTGCCGGTCTACCTGAACAGGCTCTCGGACCTGCTGTTCATCCTCGGCCGCGTGCACGCGGGCGAGGACGCGCCGCTCTGGAAGCCCGGCGGCGGCTAGGCCGAGCCGGCGACGATCCCGTCGACGATCTTGCTGACGAAGCTGCTCGCCGACTGCGAGGACCCGAAGACGACGGCCGCCGCGCCGTAGGTGCGGGCGCGCACCGCGCGCGCCGCGTTGTTCGTGATCGCGACGATCTTCACCGTCGGGAAGACGATGTGCAGGTTGTGGATGAGCGCGACGCCGTTCTGGTCGACGTTCACCGCGAGCGCGACGACCCGCTGGTTCGAGCCGACGACGTTGAACACCGAGGTACCGGACGTGACGAGCACCCGCGCGCGTGCCTTCAGGCTCAGCCGGAGGCTCGTCTTGCCGTTCGCGTCGCCGACGACGACCACCCGCGGCGTCGTGAGCACGGGCGCCTGGCCGGACCGGATCGTCACCGGGACCGTGTAGGCCTGCTTCGTCCCGTTCGTGATCGCGACCACGGTCAGCCGGTAGTGGTCGGGGCCGAGGTTCGTCGGGAGCTGGTAGCGGATGATGAACGTGCCGGCGCGCAGGTTGCGTGTCCAGAGGCCGACGATCCGGCGCAGCGAGCTCCGCAGCGTGGAGGTCACCTGCGAGGACTGGTTCAACTGGATCCGGATCGCGACGTAGTGGCGCAGCACCGGGTTGATGCGGTGGCTGCCGACGACGTGCACGGAGAGCGGTGCGCGCAGCGCGCTCGGCGTCAGTCCCAGCGTGTAGTCGACGGAGCTGCCGACATTCACGTAGGCCGGCGTCGACGGCGACTGCGCGTCCACCTTCTGGCCCGAGCCGATGTTCGTGACGACGCCCGCCGTGAGCCCGGCCGCCTGCAGTGCCGCCTGCGCCTGGGCGTCGCTCAGTCCGACGAGGTTCGGGACGCCGGTGACGGCATTCGAGAGCGGCCCGTCGTTGCCCGAGCAGTCGGTGGCGGAGATGCGGTACACGTGCGTGTCGCCGACCGCGGCCGGGCCGACGTAGTACTCGTACGTCGAGCCGTTCAGCACCTTCACAGCCTGGCCGTCGATCCAGACGGTGTACGAGCCGATGCAGCCGCTGTTGTCGCTCGCGGGATCCCAGCGCAGGACGAGCTGGCCGTTGTTCACGCCGGCGCCGAGGTTCGCGGGCGCGGTCGGCGGCTGCTTGTCGCCCAGGAGCGCGTAGAGCGTGAGGTGCATCGTGTACACGGTGAGGCCGCCGGCCGGGTTGCGGTAGAAGCCGTCGACGCTTCCCGGCGGGAGCGACGGGCTGTCGAGCTGCTGCAGGAAGCGCCACGTCGCCCCGCCGTCGGTGGAGACGGCAGGGATCGTCGACGAGTCGGCATCCGGGAAGTTGACCGTGATCGGGTCGCTGAACGTCGTGATCGCGACGGAGTTCAGGAGCGTGTGCGCGGTGACGTCGATCGGCGTCGAGCCCGCGGCGAACGACGCGCCCGTCGGCGGCGACACGGTCGACTGCGGCGCCATCTTGATCACCATGCCGTCGCTCGGCACCGCCGCGGCCGGCCAGCTGACCGTCGCCGTCTTGTCGGCCATGGTCAGCGAGCCCGAGTTGACCGTCCCGATCACCGAGGCCGGATACGCGGTGGTCGAGACCGGCGGCGGCACCGAGGTGGAGCCCGAGCTCGAGCCCGAGGAGCTCGACGGGGCCGTCCAGATCGTCCAGTGCGTCTCGACGTCGATCGGGGAGTTCACGCCGTCGCTGATCGTCGCGGTCACGATGTAGAGGCCCGGCGCGGTCGCGGAGTAGGAGAACGTCCACGTGCTCGCCGTCGCGTTCGCGAGGTTCGTCACGTTGCCGCTCGGGTCTGTCAGTTTGGCGTTCGTGATGTTCACGGTGCGGTCGAAGGTCACCGACACGGTCGGGCCGACCGACGAGACCGTGGAACCGTCGTCCGGGTTCTCGGAGACGAGGTGCGGCGGAACCGAGCCGCTGCCGCCGCCGCCGCCGGTCGCCCCGACCGTCCACTGGTAGGTGCCGGCCGGGCCGACGTTGCCGGCCTGGTCGGTTGCCTTCACCGAGAACGTGTGGATGCCGAGGCTGACCGACACGTAGCTCATCGGGCTGACGCAGGTCGAGTAGCCGCCGCCGTCGAGGTCGCACTGGAAGGTCAGGTTCGTGTCGGTCGGGTCGGAGGCCTGGAAGACGAGCGACGCGTTCGTCGAGGTCGTCGAGCTCGCGGGGCCGCTGGTGATCGTCGGCGCCGCGGGCGCGGTCGTGTCGATCGTCCAGCCGTTGCCGCTGTTGTAGTTCGTCGCGGTCGTGTTGACGACGCCGGCCTGGCTGACCTCCTCGACGCTCAGCGTGTGGTGGCCGTCGGCGAGCGTCGGCGTGGTGTACGGCGTGGAGCAGGCCGTGTAGCTGCCGCCGTCGATCGAGCAGAGGAACGTCGACCCGGTGTCACCGGTGAAGGTGAAGGTCGGCGTCGAGGTGTTGCTCGGGCTCGACGGGCCGGAGGTGATGCCCGGTGTACCCGGGATGTGGGTGTCGACCGTCCAGGAGTACGTGCTCGTCGTGCTCGCGTTGTTGTTCGCGTCGTACGCGGTGACGGCGAAGCTGTGCGACCCGTCGTTGAGCGAGCTCGTGGTGACGGGGCTCGTGCAGGTGCTCGCCGTGGCGCCGTCGAGCGAGCACTTGAACGTCCAGCCGCTGGTTTCGTTCATCGTCCAGCTGAGCGACGGGGTCCTGTTGCTGCTCGGGCTCGACGGGCCGGTGATCGCGGGGGCGTTCGTGTCGATGACCCACGTGTACGAGGCGGGCGTCGTGTCGGCGTTCCCGTACGAGTCGGTACCGAGTACGTAGAGGGTGTGCGATCCGGCTGAGAGTCCGTTGTAGGTCGGGTGAGTCGGGTCGCTGCCGGGGCAGGTCACGTACGCGCTCGGGGAGTTGTTGTCGAGGCTGCAGGTCGCCGTCGTGCCGGACTTGTTCGACGAGAGCGCGAAGCTCGCGGTCGTGAGCGGCGTCGGGTTCGCCGGGCCCGTGATCGTGATGACCGGCGGGCTGAGGTCGACCGTCCACGTGCTGGTCGCGATCGGGCTCGTGTTGCCGGCCGCGTCCGTCGCCGTTACACGGATGTTGTGGCTGCCGGCGGTGAGGCTGCTCAGCGAGGCCGGGCAGGAGCCGAAGGCGGCGTTGTCGACCGAGCACTTGAGCGTCGCGCCGGACTCACCGCTGATCGTCACCGTCGTGGAGGCGCCGGTCGTTCCGCCATTCGCGGGCGCGGAGATCGTGGGCGCGACGGGCGGCGTCGTGTCGATCACGATCGCCTTGTTGTTCGAGAGCGACTGG
Organism: Actinomycetota bacterium; assembly: GCA_019237315.1. Classification (GTDB taxonomy): domain Bacteria; phylum Actinomycetota; class Thermoleophilia; order Gaiellales; family Gaiellaceae; genus PALSA-600. Next base: position 4,039 of record JAFAHG010000224.1, on the reverse strand, counting down.
CCGGACGGGATCGTCAGCGTCGCGTTGTTCGTCGCCGCGTCCTTGATCGTCCCGCTGTTCAGGTTGACGGCGGTCGTGTTCAGGTTGCCGCTCGTGTTGTCGCCGGCCTGGACGGTGTAGGTGAAGACCAGCGTCCCGGTGCCCGAGCCGCTCGAGTACGTCGCCGCCCGGGACGGCGAGGTGTTCAGCGTCAGCGTCGGCGTGCCGCCGGTCGTGACCACGTTCACGTTCTTCGAGAAGTTGACCTGGACCGAGATGACGGTGCCGGTCGTGTACGAGCCGTTCGCGTTCGTCGCCGTGATGCTCGTGATCGTCGGCGCGACGGTGTCGACCGTCCAGGTGTAGGTCTGGCTGCTCGTGTTGCCCGCGCCGTCGGTGGCCTGGATCGTGGCGGTGTGCGACCCGTCGGACAGCGTGCCGGTAGCGAGGTCGACTCCGCTCGTGCAGGCCGAGAACGAGCCGCCGTCGAGCTTGCACTGGAACGTCACGCTCGAGTTGTTCGCATCGGTCGAGTGGAACGTGAACACCGCGTGGTTGTTCACGTTCGTCGGGTTCGCGGGCGTCGTGTCGAGCGTGACGACCGGCGGCACGGTGTCGATCGTCATCGTCACGCTGGTCGCCGCACTGCTCGTGTTGCTGCTCGAGTCGGTGGCCTTGACGTGAAGCACGTGCGCGCCGTCGGCGAGGCTCGGTGTGGTGTAGGGGCTCGTGCACGCGCTGTAGGAGCCGCCGTCGATCGCGCACTGGAAGGTGTCGCCGCTCTCGGTCGTCGAGGACGTCGACGAGCGGGTCGCGTGGAAGGTGAAGTGGAGCGTGCTCTGGTTCGTGTAGGCGCTCGCCGTCGGCGAGTCGAAGGCGACGCCAGGCGCCGTCGTGTCGGGTGTGTTGTTCGTGACGGTGGTGTTCGAGAACGCGAGCGCCGCGTTGCCGACGCTGTCGAAGACGCCGGTCTGGCCCGTCCCGGGGGTCGTGTACGAGATCTTCACGACCTCGCTGTTGTTCGGCGAAGAGCCGAGCGTCAGTGTGATCGTGTTGCCGGAGACGACCGGGTTGTTGACGCCGATCGACACGCCGTCGTAGGTGACCGCGAAGAGGCCGGCAGTGGGCGGGGTCGTCGCGAGCGTCTTGCTCCACGTCAGCGTCAGCGTCGTCCCGTTGATCGACGCGGCGGTGACGCTCGGCGGGGTCTGGTCGATCAGGACGCCGTTCGAGGTCTGCGTCGTCGCGGTGTTGTTGACGTTGTCGGTGCCGGTGAGGGTGTACATGTAGCAGTCGCCGACCGTCAGGCCCGTGTCCTGATTCGAGCCGTTCAGCGTCACGCTGCTCGAGTCGAGCGTGTAGCTCGAGAGCGTGGTCGGGCAGGTGCTCCCGGACGGGACGAGCTTGTACCGCTTGATCACGTTCGACGCGATGCCGGACTGCCCGTCCGTGTAGTTCGTGGCCGTCACGGTCACGCTCGTCGAGTTCGTCGCCGACGGGATCGAGATCGAGCCGCCGGTCGGCGCGGTGGAGTCGTCGACGAGGTCGAAGTTCGTCGTGCCGGAGGTCGTCGCTCCGTTGGTGTAGCTGACCGGGTTACCAGTGCCGCCGGAGGCGCCGCTCGTGAACGAGAGCGTGATGTGGTCCTGCGAACTGTCGGTCGTAGGCGTGCGCGTCCAGCCGCTCGGCAGGCTCCCCGAGGCCGGGAAGTTGTAGGTCTGCTGGCCCGACGGGGTCGCCGTCAGGACGAACGAGCCGCTGCCGCCCGAGCGGAAGTACACGGTGTTCGTCCCGGACGGGTGATACGTGTCGCCGGTCAGGCTCGTGTAGGTGAGGCCCGGCGCGACGACGACGTTGAAGCTCGAGCTGGTGACGGTGGCGAGGCCTGCGCTGCCGTTGTCGACGGCGTCGAGCGTGTAGCCGTTGCCGGTGTGGTTGAGCGAGACGCTCGAGAAGGTCGCGACGCCGTTCGACGCGCTCACCGCGCCGCCGCCGGTCAGCGTCGTCGTCGGGTTCGCGTCGTTGTGGATCTGGAGCTTGATCGACTCGGAGCTCGTCGTCAGGTTGTTGTGCGCGTCGAGCAGCTCGACCTTGACGGCCGGCGTGATCGTCTGGCCGGAGCCGACGTTCGACGGTTGGACGAGGAATGCCATGTGCGTCGGCGTCCCGGAGACGAAGCTGATGCTGACGGTCGGGACGACCTGGACACCCGAGGCGGTCGCCGAATACGTGAACGGACCCTCGGCCGTGGAGTCGGCGACCGTGAACGCCACCTGGCCGTTGCTGCCCGTCGTGCCCGTGCCCGTCGAGAAATCGATGCCGTTGTTCGGGCTGATCGTCGCGTGCGAGCCGCCCGTCTGCGTGAGCGTCACGCTCGAGCCGCTGACCGTGTTGCCGAAGCCGTCCTTGACGGTCACGGTGACCGTCGCGGAGTTGCCCGCGTCGGTGCTGACGGACGAGGAGTTCGTGGAGATCGTGGAGGTGCTGCCGTTGATCCCGGCGGCGCCGACCGTGAAGCTGAGCGCCGACGGGTTCGAGATCGAGCCGCCACTGTCGTTCGCCAGCGAGATGTTGTAGGTACCCGCGGTTTCGTCGTAGTACTTGAAGCTGACGCTCGTCGAGTTCGTGCCGATCGTGAAGCTCGACGCGACGACCCCACCGGAGGTGCGGAACTGCTTCGAGGAGCTCGTCGAGCTCGAGCTCGGGGTGATCGTGAGCGTGCTGGACGGCTTCGCCGGGTTGCCGAAGGCGTCCTCGAGATCGACGACGACGCAGCAGGTCGCGAGGCCGGCGGTTCCGGAGATCGCGCTCGTGTTGTCGAAGGCGAGCTTGCTCGCGGCCGCGGCGTTGACGGTGAACGAGAGTGCGGACGGGTTGGTGAGCGTCGGGCTCGTCGCGTTGTTCGTGAGCGTGATGTTGTAGGTGCCGGCGAGCTCGTCGTAGTACAGGAAGCTGACCGACGAGGAGCCCGCGGTGATGGTGTAGGTCGCCTGCGCGGCGCCGCCGGTCGTCTTGAACGCCTTGTTCGCGCCGCCCGAGCTCGAGGCGGGGGTGACGACGACGTTTCCGGAGCGGGTTGCGGCGTTGCCGAACTGGTCCTCGAGCGTCGCGGTCAGGTTCCCGGAGTTGACGCCGGCGGTCGAGCTCGACGCGCCGGAGAGCGCGATCTGCGAGGCGGCCGCCGGGTTGACCGTGAACGACAGCGCGGACGGGTTGGTGAGTGTCGGGCTCGTCGCGTTGTTCGTGAGGGTGATGTTGTAGGTGCCTGCGAGCTCGTCGTAGTAGCGGAAGCTCACCGAAGAGGAGCCCGCGGTGATCGTGTACGTCGACTGCGCCGTGCCGCCGGTCGTCTTGAACGCCTTGTTCGCGCCGCCCGAGCTCGAGGCCGGGGTGACCACGACGTTGCCGGAGCGCGTCGCGGCGTTGCCGAACTGGTCCTCGAGCGTGGCGGTGATGTTGTTCGAGTTGACGCCGGCGGTCGAGCTCGATGCGCCCGAGAGCGCGATCTGCGAGGCGGCGGCCGGGTTGACCGTGAACGAGAGCGCGGACGGGTTGGTGAGCGTCGGGCTCGTCGCGTTGTTCGTGAGGGTGATGTTGTAGGTGCCGGCGAGCTCGTCGTAGTAGAGGAAGCTGACCGACGACGACCCGGCGGTGATCGTGTACGTCGACTGCGCCGAGCCGCCGGTCGTCTTGAAGGCCTTGTTCGCGCCACCCGAGCTGGAGGCGGGGGTGACGACGACGTTGCCGGAGCGGGTCGCGGCGTTGCCGAACTGGTCCTCGAGCGTGGCGGTGATGTTGTTCGAGTTGACGCCGGCGGTCGAGCTCGACGCGCCGGAGAGCGCGATCTGCGAGGCGGCCGCCGGGTTGACCGTGAACGAGAGCGCGGACGGGTTGGTGAGTGTCGGGCTCGTCGCGTTGTTCGTGAGGGTGATGTTGTAGGTGCCTGCGAGCTCGTCGTAGTAGAGGAAGCTCACCGAAGAGGAGCCCGCGGTGATCGTGTACGTCGACTGCGCCGTGCCGCCGGTCGTCTTGAACGCCTTGTTCGCGCCGCCCGAGCTCG
>JAFAHG010000162.1 GCA_019237315.1 Actinomycetota bacterium | reverse complement strand
AACGCCGAGCTCTACCAGCGCGTCGCGATCGAGCACGAGCAGAGCGCCGCGATCCTCGCGAACATCGCCGACGGCATCGTCGCCGTCGACCGCGACGGCCGCGCGGTCGTGTGGAACGCCGCCGCCGAGCGCATCACCGGCGTGCCGTCGACCGAGGCGCTGGGACGCATGCCTGCGCAGGTTCTCCAACGTGAGCTGGAATCGGAGACGGGTGTCTCGAACCGTCTCATCTCGATCATGCGCGGCGGCGAGGAGATCTGGCTCTCGCTGTCGGAGGCGCTCATGCGGGATCCGTCGGGCGCCGTCGCCGGACGCATCTTCGCCTTCCGCGACATCTCCTCCGAGCGCGCGGTCGAGCAGATGAAGTCCGACTTCGTCTCGACGGTCTCGCACGAGCTGCGCACGCCGCTCACGTCGATCTACGGCTTCGCGGAGACGCTCCTCCGCGACGACGTGCAGTTCGGCGAGCGCGAGCGCAACGTCTTCCTCACCTACATCGCGACTGAGTCGTCGCGTCTCACGAAGATCGTCGACACCCTTCTGAACGTCGCGCGGCTCGACACCGGCGACCTGAAAGTCGAGCTGGAGCCGACGGACATCGGTGCGCTCGTCGCCTCTGCACTGCAAGCGCGCGAGGGCGGGGCGTCGAACGGCCACAGCTTCGTGGTCGACCTCGGCGACGGCGACGGTCTCGAGGTGCAGGCGGACCCCGAGAAGCTCCGCCAGGTCGTTGACGAGCTCGTCGAGAACGCGGTCAAGTACTCACCCGACGGCGGCGTCGTTCGCGTGGAGGCTCATCGCCGCCCGGACGCGGTCGAGGTCAGCGTCGTCGACGAGGGGATCGGGATCCCGCAAGCCCATCGCGACCGCATCTTCGAGAAGTTCTACAAGGTTGGCGATACGGTTACGGGGACCGGCCTGGGGCTGTTCATCGCGCGTGGACTCGTCTCCGCGATGGGGGGACGCATCCGGGTCGAGTCGAATGAAGGTCGCGGATCGCGTTTTACATTCGAGCTGCCTGTGGCAGGTGAGGAGTGAACTTGTGGTGAACGGGGAAGACGGCCCGGGAATGGGCGAGAGGGTGCTCGTGATCGACGACGAGCCGCCGATCAGGCTGCTCTGCCGCGTCAACCTCGAAGCCGAGGGGATGCAGGTGCTCGAAGCGTCCGACGGCCTGAGCGGCGTCGACGTCGCGCGCAGCGAGATTCCCGACGTGATCCTGCTCGACGTGATGATGCCCGGCCTCGACGGGTGGCGCGTCGCCGAGGAGCTGCTCGACGACGAGCGGACGCACGGCATCCCGATCATCTTCCTCACGGCGCGCGCCGAGCTGCGCGACCGCGCGCGCGGGCTCGACCTCGGCGGCGTCGACTACGTGACGAAGCCGTTCAACCCCGTCGATCTCGCGCCGCTCGTCCGTGACCTCCTGAAGCGCGTCGGGCGTGGCGAGCGCGAGGCGCTGCGCCGCGAGAAGATCAACGAGCTCCGCGAGCTCCTCGACCACGTCTGATCGATCTACCGCGCGGTCTGCGCGAGCCCGATCGCGACGAGCACCACGGCGGCTCCCGCGAGCTGCGCGGCGCCGAGCGACTCGCCGAGCCACGCCCAGGCGACCGCGGTCGCGACGACGGGCTCCAGCATCGCGATGATCGCGACGCGCGTCGCCGGCAGATGCCGCAGCGCGCTCACGAGCAGGAAGAACGGGATGATCGTGCCGAGGACGATCATCCACGCCATCAGCGCCCAGACGGGCAGGTGCCGGTGCGAGAGGTGTCCGAGCAGCGAGTGGTCGACGCCGACGAGGTGGCCCGGGAACGACCACCATGGAGCGATCACCGCGTAGAAGAGCGCGCCGAAGCCGAACCCCCAGGCGAGCAGCGAGACGGCATCGCGCTCGCCGAGCGCATGTTCCGCGAGGAGGATGTACAGCGCGTAGGTGAGTCCCGCCGCGAGCGCGAACACGATTCCAGTCGTCGACACGGTCCCGCCGTGCCGCACGTCCACGATCAACGCAAGGCCGCCGAGCGCGCACGCAAGCGCGGCCCAGATGCGACGCCGCACGTGCTGGTGCAGGCCGAAGCGCGCCCACAGCGCGATGAAGAGCGGCGCGAGGTACTGGATGAGCAGCGCGATCCCGATCGCCATCCGGTGGATCGCGAGGAAGTAGAGCCACTGCACGAACGCGAGTCCCGCGATGCCGAACAGCGCGAGAAACGGCAGCTCGCGTGCGCGCACGCGGAGGCGCGACGGGGCCGTCACGAGCAGGATGAGCACGAGCCCGACGAGCGCGCCCGTCGTGCGCACCTGGGAGAGGCGGAGCGACGAGACACCTGAGGCGAGGATCACCTTCGAGACCGTCCCGTTGACCGCCCAGAGGGTCGCCGCCGACGCAGCCATCGCGTAGCCGAGCCGCGGCCGCCGATGCGGCGCGGGCTCGACGGGAAGTGGTGCTTCTGACATCGCCCCTACACTGACGGAAGCGGGACGTAGCTCAGCCTGGTAGAGCGCTGCCTTTGGGAGGCAGAAGCCGCGAGTTCGAATCTCGCCGTCCCGACTACGTCAGCACCCACTCGCCGCGACTGAGGATCGGCACCTCGTCGCCGCCCTTCGTCACGCCTACGACCTCGAGCTCGGGCGACCCGATCATGAAGTCCGTGTGGATGTTCGAGTGGTTGATCCCGCGCGCGTGACGCTCCTCCGGGGACAGCCGGTCGGCTCCGTCCACAGCGCCGACGATCGCCGCGCCGAGCGCGATGTGCGCCGACGCGTTCTCGTCGAACAGCGTGTCGTAGAACACGAGTCCTGTCTGCCCGACACGTGACGTGGAGTCGACGAGCGCGAGCTCGCCGAGCCGGAGCGCACCCTCGTCGGCAGAGGTGTGCGTTCGCATCAGCTCCTCGCCCTCGTCCGCGTGCAGCTCGACGGCGCAGCCGTTCTCGAAGCGGACTTCGAGCCCGCGGACGATCGTCCCCTGGATCTGCAACGGGTACGTCGAGCGGACGACGCCGTCGGCGCGCCTCGCGTCCGGCGTCGTGAACACCTCTTCCGTCGGCATGTTCGGGACGTGCCGGATCCCGATCGACTCTTCGACGGCCGCACCCCAGTCGGCGTCCGGCAACAGACCGACGGTGAGGTCGGTTCCCGGGCCGCGGTAGTGCAGCGCGTCGAAGCGGCGGCCGTTCAGCGCTGACGCACGCCGCTCGAGATTCGCCATGTGCTCCTGCCAGGCGGCGACCGGGTCGGGCTCGTCGAGGCGCACCGTCGTCGCGATTGCGTCCCACAGCCGATCGACGTCCGGCTCGCCGAACACGAGCTTCGCCCAGCCCGGCGTCGGGAAGTCGACGATCGACCAGTTGCACCGGCCGTCCGTGAGCGCGAGGCTCGCGCGCGAGAGCTCGCGCATGCGGGAGCCCGCGACGCGCGCACCGTCGAGGTCGCCGAAGAGCTGCGGGTCCGGGTTGCCGCCGATGTGCAGCCGGGCGCCGCCATCCTGCCCGAGCTGCTCGAACCGCTGGACGAGCCACGGCGGCGACCAGCCGAGATGCTCGTCGTCGGCGTTCAGGATGTGCGTCCGCCGGACCCACTGGTCGCCGTAGAGGACGTCGACGTACGAGGCCCCTGCGGCGTAGGCTTCCTCCGCGACGTGTCGAACGAAGGGGGCGTGTTCGACGAACGTGTCGATCGCGACCCGCTGGCCGGGCTGCACGTTCAGGCCGACCCGAACGGTCAGCTCTGCATAGCGGCGGATGAAGTCCTCGTTAAGGGGCATGCGCGCAGCCTACGCAGCCTTGCCTCGCCGCCGCGGCCTCCGACTAGACTCAGCCCCGTGGGTCGCCTCGCCATCCTGGGCCTGCTCGTGGCTCTCGTCGCCGCCGGCTGCGGCGGCCAGTCGAGATACTCGCTCGAGAAGACGCGAAGTTGCCTCTCGAGCGAAGGAGTCACCACGTCGCCGGCCACCGACTTCGTCGCGACGACCGCGACGGGCGGCGCGTTCCGCGCGAAGCTGGCCGACAACCAGGTCACGATCGCCTTCGGCGAGAAGGACGCCGACGCGATCGACATCGCCTACGCGTACCAGCGCTTCGCCTTCCCGAACGTGCGCGGGAACATCCTCGACGTGCTCGAGCGCTACCGGAACGCCGTGCTCCTCTGGCGTGACCATCCGCAGAGCGCCGACCTCGCGCTCGTCACCGGCTGCCTCAAATAGACCCGGGCTACGCTACGCCGCGCCGGCGGGTGTAGCTCAATGGTAGAGCCCCAGCCTTCCAAGCTGGTTATGCGGGTTCGATTCCCGCCACCCGCTCTCCGCCACTAGGACCTTCGGCCTACCTCGTCTGGGACTTCCGGTCCCGTGAATTGCGTCTTCCGGCCGATGTGTCCGGCTCGACGGACGTCGATTCTCGGGCCATGCCGAAGAACCCCCTCGCGAGTGTCGGGCTCCTCGCCGCCATCGTCGCCGCTGTCGCGGCGCTCTCCCCGATGCAAGCCCTCTCCGCCACGACCGCAGGCACGACGTCCTCGCTCGCCTCGCTCCGCGCGGGGATCCTCGTCGACCTCAACAACATCCGCGTCTCGCACGGTCTCGTGCCGCTGAAGCTGAACGCTGCGCTCTCCGCTGCGGCCTCGCAGCACACGAGCGAGATGCTCGCCGACGGCTACTTCGCGCACAACTCCTACGACGGCACTGCGTTCTGGAAGCGCATCCAGACCTTCTATCCGTCGGCCCAGTACAAGTACTGGTCGGTCGGCGAGAACCTCCTCTGGACGGGCGGCCCGCTCGACGCGCAGGGCGCGCTCGAGATGTGGATGGCGAGCCCGGAGCATCGCGCGAACATCCTCACCCCGAACTGGCGCGACATCGGGATCGCCGTGCAGTACGAGTCGAACGCTCCCGGCGCGTTCGACGACTACGACGTCACCGTCGCCGCGACCGATTTCGGCACCCGGAACTGACGCTACGCTGCGGGTGCCTCGGCGCCCGTAGCTCAGCGGAAGAGCGGCGGCCTTCTAAGCCGTTGGTCGGGGGTTCGAATCCTCCCGGGCGCACTCGCCTTCGGCGCGAAATCT
>JAFAHG010000149.1 GCA_019237315.1 Actinomycetota bacterium | reverse complement strand
ACGACCGTCGTCGAGGACTGAGCGTGCTTTCCGCAGGGGTGCGGGCTCCCCGCACTCCTGCCGGCCTCCGTGCGCGGCATCGCCGCGCTACCGCTCGGGCACGTCGATGCGGTCGCCGTCGCTGATCTCGCGCATCACCCTGGCGGGGACACCCGCGGCGACGACACCTGCCGGCAGGTCCCCAGCGACGACGGCTCCCGCGCCGACGACGCTGTTCTCGCCGATCGTGACACCCGGACAAACGATCACGCCGCCGCCGAGCCACACGTTGTCTTCGAGAACGATCGGCTCGCCGGACTCCCAGCCGAGGCGGCGCGCCTCCGGGTCGATCGGGTGCGTCGCAGTCAGGAACTGCACGCGCGAGGCCACCTGACACGCGCGACCAATCGTCACCGGCGCGACGTCGAGCATCAGGCAGTCGAAGTTGAAGAACGACCCGGCGCCGATGGTGACGCGCGTTCCGTATTCGCACCGGAAGGGAGGCCGCACGACCACGCCGTCTCCGACCGAGCCGAGGAGCTCGCGCAGGATCCGGTCGCGCTCGTCCTGCGCGGCGTGGGCCGTCGCGTTGTACCGCTCGAGCAGCTCCTGCGCACGCGCGTAATCGGCCGCGAGCCGCGGATCGTCCGCGATGTAGAGCTCGCCCCGCAGCATCCGCTCCTTCATGCCCACGCCGGAAACGACCCTACACGGCTGCCCCGCGCGTTAGCCTGATTCTCGTGGAGGAGCTCTGGCCGCTCGGTGCCGGGTCGCGGTCGTACGCGAGCCGCTTCCACGCGTTCGCGGAGGACGTCGTCGCGCGCCTTCCGTTCGGGCTCGACCGCGTCGTTCCGCCGACCCTCGTCGGCTACGTTGTCATCAACGGTTCGACGTTTGCGCTCGACCTCGGTCTCCTCACCGCGCTCCACGGGGGTCTGCACGTCGCGCTGCCGATCGCGTTCACGGTCGCGTATGTCACCGCCTTTGCGACGAGCTACGTCCTGAACCGGCGTCTCAACTTCCGGTCGCACGCCCCGGTCGGCAAACAGCTCGTCGTCTACGCCGCCGCCGTGTGCGTCAACTACCTCGCGTTCATCCTCGGCCTCGCGACGGCGCTGTCCGCGATCGGCCTCGAGTATCACCTCGCACGCGTCGTCGCCGGGATGTGCGAGGCGGTCTACATGTACGCCGCTCTTCGCTGGGTGGTGTTCCGCTGATGGTCGAGACCGAGAAGGAGAAGACCGACCGGCAGCTGATCGAGCTCCTGAACGAGCTGCGCGTGGCGCTGCCCGGTGCGCAGGTGCTGCTCGCGTTCCTGCTCACGGCGCCGTTCCAGTCGCACTTCACGCGCGCGACGCATTTCCAGCGCGAACTGCTCTTCGCGGGTGTCGTCCTGACGGGGATCTCGGTGCTGCTGCTGATGGCCCCCTCCGTCTACCACCGGATGCGCTGGACGGAGGGCGGCAAGGAGGACGTGGTGCACGTCGGCCACGTGCTCTTCCTCGCCGGGACGGCTGCGCTCGGGCTCGGCATGTTCTGCGCCGTGTTCGTCGTCGCCGACTACCTGTTCGGTCTCGCGGCTGCGATCCCGGTGGCGGTCGTCCTCGTGCTGACCGTCGGCGTGACCTGGTACGCACTCCCCTACGAACGCGGCCGCAAGCCGCGCATCCGCCACACCGAGTAGCGAATCCCTGACCACAGGGATGTCGTCGCGTCGCACACGTGGCGATACGTGATCGGAGAACGGCGCGCGGCACGCCCGAACACCATCCGATGGGGGTGAGCTGCGTGAAGAAGTTCGACATTTTGGAGTTCGACCTCGCAGTCAGAGAGGCGGAGCTGAGCCGGCGCGAAGCCGCGGTGCGGAAGGCGGAGGAGGCGGCGGCGCTCCCGCGCGCCCCGCGCGATTACTTCCTGCCGGGCGACAACGCCGACGAAGACGACTGGTGGGCAAAGCAGCTCGGACGGCCGGCGATGCGGCGCTAGGCTCCACGGGTGGGCGCAGGCAGGGAGCGGTGATCGCAGGAACGCACCCGCTGCCCGCGCATCCGTCCGCCGCCGAGGCGGCCTACCTCGTCCGCACACGCGCCGCGATCCGCGTGCAGTACAACGGCTCGCTGCCGCGCGGGACGGGATCGGCGCAGTACTTCACGCTCGTCACGAACGGCGGGCGGGGCGCGATCGTCGTGAAGCTCTGTGAGGACGGACGGGGCCGCATCACCGGGTCGAGCAGTGTGTCGGACGGCGAGCCGAGCTGCTGAGCCTCGACCTCCTCTAGGGTTCCCCCCCGATGGCGCGGCGCTACTTCGGGACCGACGGCGTCCGCGGGGTCTACGGCGAGGTGATCACACCGGACCTGGCCGAGCGGCTCGCGCGCGCCGCGACCCTGTGGAGCGGTGCACAGGAAGTCTTCGTCGGACGCGACACGCGTTCATCGGGGCCGACGCTCGAGGAGGCGGTCGCACGCGGCGTCGTCTCCGGCGGCGGCACGGCGCGCATCGGCGGCGTGCTGCCGACCCCCGCCGTCGCGCTCGAAGCGCGCGAGCTCGGCGTCGTCATCTCTGCGTCGCACAACCCGCCCGAGTACAACGGCATCAAGTTCTTCCGCGGCGGCGCGAAGCTGTCCGACGACGAGGAGGAGGCGATCGAGTCGCTGCTCGACGAGCCTGCGGCGAGCCCCGGCAGTGCGCTGTACGTCGACGGCGCCGCGGACGCGTACGTCGAGTACGTGCTCGCCAACTTCGGTTCCGATCTGAGCGGCCTGCGCATCGCCGTCGACTGCGCACAGGGCGCCTACTACGCGATCGCGCCGCACGCGTTCGAGCGCCTCGGCGCCGAGGTCGGCGCGATGGGTGTCGACCCGAACGGCGACAACATCAACATGGGCTGCGGTGCTACGGACACGATGGCGCTCGAGGAGCTCGTCGCCGGCGGTGGCTACGACCTCGGGATCGCGTTCGACGGCGACGGGGACCGCATGCTCGCAGTCGACGAGAACGGCGAGACGCTCGACGGCGACCAGATCCTCGCGATCCTCGCATTGGATCTCGGGGTCGACCTCGTCGCCGTCACGACGATGACGAACCTGGGCTTCCACGCGCTCATGCGCGAGCACGGGATCCGAGTCGTCACCACCGACGTCGGCGACCGCTACGTGCTGGAAGCGCTCGAGCGCGAGAACGGGCTCCTCGGCGGCGAGCAGTCGGGACACATCATCTATCTGCGCGACCACGTCACCGGCGACGGCCTCGCTGCGGCGCTGCTCCTCTGCGCGGCACTGCGCGGCCGCAAGCCGAGCGAAGCGGCCGCGGTGTTGCAGCTCTTTCCGCAGCACAAGGAGAACATCCGCGTCCGGTCGAAGGAGCTCACGCAGGCCGTTCGCGAGGCCGTCGACCGCGTGAACGCGCAGCTCGGCGAGCGCGGACGCGCGCTCGTTCGCCCGTCCGGGACGGAGCCCTTGATCCGCGTCCTGGTCGAGGCGGAGAATGAGCAGGTTGCCCGGGACACCTGTGCTAGCCTGGCCGCGCTCGTCGAGAGTGAGCTCGGCTGACCGCCCCGACGTGGGGGCGGGACTGAAGCCGGGCTTTTTTCTTTCCGGAGCCCGGGGATAGGAGGCCTGGATGTGCGGGATCATCGGATACGTCGGCCACCGGCCCTCGAAGGAGCTCTTGATCGCGGGTCTCGAACGGCTCGAGATGCGGGGCTACGACTCGGCGGGCATCGCGCTCGTCGAGGACGACGCGCTCGACTACGTGCGCGCGGTCGGCCCGCTCGACAACCTCAAGCGCGTGGCGGAGACCAACGGGTCGCATGCGACGACGGGCCTTGGTCACACGCGCTGGGCGACCCACGGTGCGGTGAGCGAGGAGAACGCGCATCCGCTGACGGGCTGCGAGGACGGCAAGCTCGCGATCGTGCTCAACGGCATCGTCGAGAACTACCGCGCGCTGAAGGCGGAGCTCGAAGCCGACGGCCACGTCTTCAGCTCGGAGACCGACGCCGAGGTCGTCGCGCACATGATCGAGGAGATGTGGGCGGGCGACCTCGTCGAAGCCGCGCGGAAGACGTACGCGAGGCTCGAAGGCCACTTCACGTTCGTCGTGATTCACCACGACGAGCCGCGCCGGCTCGTCGCCGTGCGGCGCGAGACGCCGCTCGTCGTCGGGCTCGGTGAGCACGAAAACTTCCTCGCCTCGAACATGGCGGCGTTCCTGCGCGAGACGAAGCGGATGCAGTACCCGCACGACGGCCAGGTCGTCGACCTGCAGGCCGACCGCGTCCGCTACCTCGACGCGGCGACCGGCGACGAGGTCGAGCTTCCCGTCGAGGAGATCGACTGGGACGACGAGGTCGCCGAGCGCCGCGGGTACGAGACCTTCATGCTCAAGGAGATCTACGAACAGCCCGACGCGCTCCGTGAGACGATCGGCGAGCGCGTGCGCCACGGGCGGCTCGTCCAGGATGGGCTCGGCATGAGCGAGCAGGACCTGCGCGAGCTCCGCCGGATCGTGATCGTCGCGTGCGGCACCGCGTACCACGCCGGCGTCGTCGGTCGGTACGTGATCGAGGAGTGGGGCCGCGTCCCGGTCGAGCCGGACATCGCGAGCGAGTGGATCTACCGCAACCCGGTGATCGACGAGGACACGCTCGTGATCGGTATCTCGCAGTCCGGCGAGACCCGCGACACGATCAGCGCGATGCAGCTCGCCCGGTCGCTCGGTGCGCGCACGGTCGCGATCACGAACATGCCGGGCTCGCAGATCACGCGCGAGGTCGACTCGGTCCTCTACACGCGCTGTGGGATCGAGGTTGGCGTCGCCGCGTCGAAGACGTTCTCCGCCCAGGTCGCGCTCATGTACCTGATCGGCCTCGAGCTCGCCCGTGCGCGCGAGACGCTGCCGCACGACGAGATCGAGTTCATCCTCGACGAGGTCTGGCGCCTGCCCGCGAAGATGGAGCAGTTCCTCGACGGCGACCACCCGATCGACGAGATCGCGCACCGCTTCCACCAGGCGCCGTTCTTCCTCTTCCTCGGCCGCCACATCGGCCTTCCCGTCGCGCTCGAGAGCGCGCTGAAGCTGAAGGAGATCTCGTACATCCCGACCGAGGCCTACTCGGCCGGCGAGATGAAGCACGGGCCGATCGCCCTCCTCGACGAGGGTACGCCGGTCGTCGTCGTCGCCACGCGCCAGAAGGTCGTCTACGACAAGGTCGTCTCCAACATCCAGGAGTCGCGGGCTCGCGGGGCGCACGTGATCGCGATCGCGACGGACGGCAACGAGGACATCCAGCACCACGCAAACGACGTGATC
>JAFAHG010000147.1 GCA_019237315.1 Actinomycetota bacterium | reverse complement strand
TCGTCCAGCTCGGTCTCGCTCCAGATGACAGTATCGTCGCGCGGCATCGATGCAGCGTAATCCCTCAGCCCGCCGGAGCGCCGTCGGAAGCGGCCTCGTCACGGGTGTGTCGACCGCCGCCGTCAGCGGGTCCGCGGCAGTCGCGGGGGCCATTCTCTCGCGGAAGTTTGGGCACGGTGTAAAGACCGACGGGTTCTTCGCCGCCTACTCGGTCTACATCGCCGTCGTCCTCGTGGCGAACGCTCTGAGGGTCGTCCTGCTCCCGTGCTTCGCCCGTGCAGAAGGCGAGGGTCGGCTCGCACGGGAGGTGTGGTCGTGGGCGGCCGCGCTCGCCGTGCCGCTCGCGCCGCTCGTCGCGGTCGCTCTCGCGGCAGCGCACCCGCTCGGCCGTGCGCTCACGGGAGGCAGCAAGGCTCACTACGCCGCGGAGCTCCTTCCGTGGCTCGTCCCTGCGGCGGCGCTGCAGGTGCTCGCCGGCGTCGCCGCGAGCGCGCTTGCGGCGCTGGACGACTATGTCACAGCGGCAGTCGGGTTCTCGGTCGGTGGGGTCGCGGGGCTCGTCGTCATCGTCGCGCTCATCCACCACGGCGTTGTCGCATTCGGCTGGGGGTTGCTGCTCAACGGCGTCGTCGCGCTCGTCGTACCGGGGATCGTCTTCGTCCGCCGGCGTGGCTTTGCCCCGATCGCAACCGACGTCGCCGCACGGCTCGCAGCACTCGGCGAAGGAGTCGCGCTTCCGTTCGCGCTGCAGGGTCTCTACGTCATCGCGACTCGCTTTGCCCAGGGCCTCGGCAATGGGCCTGCGACCGTGTTCTCGTACGCGTATCTGATCGCAGCCCTCCTCGTCGCCGTGACAGCGACGTCGCTCGCGCTCGTGTCGTCGGTCCCGCTGACGCGCGATGCGTTCTCCGCCGAGCGTGCCGCACGTCACGTCGTCTCTGCGTCGTGGCTCTCGCTGGCGGTCGTCGCGGGCGCCGCAGGAGTCTTCGCTCTCGCCGGCGAGCGCGTCGCTCGGGTCGTGCTCGGTTCGCACTACGGCGGGGGCACCGGCAGCGAGCTCGGACGGCTCGTCGTCTACTTCGCGCCGTGGATGGCGATCTCCGTCGCCGTCTCGGTTGCGTTCCCGTTGCTCTTCGTGCGCGGGCGCGCTCGCTCGCTGCCGTTGCTCGCGCTTGCGATGCTCGCCGTGCATGTGCTCGTCGAGTGGGGAGGTCGCGCTGCTTTCGGGCTCGCCGGCCTCGCGGGAGGCATGGCCGTCACGACGGGCGTCGTGCTCGTCGTGCTCCTGTGGTCGCTCGGCGCACTCGCCGCCGCCCTGCGCGGCCTCGTCGTCGCGAGTCTCGTCTGCGGCGGCCTGGCGGCGCTGCTGTTCGGACTCCCCACCGTCGTGCTGAGCCCGGTGCCGGCCGCGGCGCTCGGGCTCCTCCTGTACGCAGCTGCGATTGTCGTGTGGCGACCGCCCGGCTTGCGCCAGGCCTGGGCCTACGCCCGCATGCTCGGTTAGCGGGTTAACGGTTGACGCGCGCGCGACGACCCCACCCAGGGTGGGGAAGGTCCGCCCGCCACCCGCGTTCAGCATCGCCGCCGGCGCGGGCGTCGCGCAAGATGTCCTCTGTGACGAATCTGCAACATTCGGTGAGCGGCGGAGCAGGGCGGGCGGCGGCGTGAAGCTCGTCGCGGTTGTCCTCAACTGGAACGGCGGCGAGGACGTCCTGCGCGCGCTCGACTCGCTCGCCGGCACCGAGACGGTCTGCGTCGACAACGACTCGACCGACGGTTCGGATGCCCGGGTGGAACGCCGCTTCCCGCGGGTCGAGCTCGTGCGCACCGGAGTGAACCTCGGCTTCGCCGGCGGCAACAACGTCGGGATCCGCCGGGCCCTTGCGCGCGGCGCGGACTGGATCCTGCTTCTCAACAACGACGCGGTCGCCGAGCCCCGCCTCGCCGAGGCGCTCGAGCGTGCCGCCGCGGCGCGGCCGGACGCGGGCATCCTCGCCTGCAAGGTCCTCTTCGAGGATGGTGCAACCGTCCAGTACGCAGGTGCCTCTTTCAACGCGGCTCTCGGGTACTCCGGCCGCCGAACCGGCTACGGCCAGGCCGACAGGTACCACGATCTCCGCGACGTCGACCGCGCCGACGGCGCTGCGATGGCGCTCTCGAGCAAGCTCGTCGAGCGCGTCGGCATGCTCGACGAGGAGCTGCATCTCTACGTCGAGGACGTCGAGCTGTCGCTACGCGCGCGGGCGGCCGGGTTCGCGGTCGTCTTCGTTCCGGACGCCGTCGTCCGCCACAAAGGATCGTCGTCGACGGGAGGTTCGGCGTCGACGACGAACATGTACTACTCGACGCGCAACACGATCGCCGTCGTCGAGCGGCACCGACCGCTTCCACGCGGACTGCGCGGCGCACGACGCGTAGTCGTCACCGGGACGCATCTTGCGCAAGCCGTCATGCATCCCCGCCGCGCCGAGGCCGCGTCCGCCGTTCTCCGGGGCTGGCGCGACGCACGCCGCGGACGCCTCGGTCAGAGAAGCTCGCGGTAGACGTCCTCGTGCGCACGCGCGGTGCGCTCCCACGTGAACTCCGCCGCGCGCGCGAGTCCCCGCGCCCGCCACGGCTCCGGGTCGTTCACCACCTCGAGCACGGCGTCGGCCATCTCGTCGACGTCCTCTGGGTCGAAGTACCGCGCCGCGTCGCCACAGACCTCCGGAAGCGAGGCCGCGTTCGAACACACGACCGGGCACCCGCAGGCCATCGCCTCGAGCGGCGGCTGTCCGAATCCCTCGTACAGCGACGGGAAGACGAGCGCCGACGCACGCCGGTACAGCGAGACGAGCTCGTCGCTCGATACCTGGCCGCGTATCTCGACTCCGCGCGGCGGGGCCTGGGTGTGCCCGCCCCCGGTGAGCACGAGACGCAGATCAGGGCGCACCCGGCGCAAGAGCGAAAAGGCGTGAAAGAGCCGGTCGTGGTTCTTGTGCGGCCACGGCCGGGCCGGGTAGAGGAGGAACGGCTCGCGGGTCGCGTCTCCTGGGTTGAAGCGCGAATGGTCGATCCCGAAGGGGATGACACGGATGCGCGCGGAGTCGAGACCGAGGCGCTCGACGGCCCGCTCGCGCACGAACTCGCTGCTCACGATCACCCGTGCGGCGGAACGGGCAGAGCGGTCGTACGCGAGCGTGCGAAAAGCGCGCTCGGCCCGCGGGAACATCTGCGGCAGGTCGAGGTGCTGCACGTCGTAGAGCGTGACGACACGCGGAACCGGAACCGGCGGGATCGTGATCGTGAGCGGGTAATGCACGACCTCGGCGCCCGAGAGGTGCCGCCGCAACGGTCCCGGCCTCGCCGCGGCGAGGGTCATCGCGAGCAACCGCTCGGGGATCGTGTGGGCCCGTCTGTATTCCGGCACCACCTCGCTCGGCAGCCCCTCGCCGGCATCGGCCGCGACCGGGGGCACGAACACGCGGTAGTCGAGCGTCCCCGCCTGCGCCAGTCCGCGCAGCAACCCACGGGTCGCCGTTTCGCTCCCACCGAGCTCCCCCGGAACCAGCGTCAGCAGTGCGATTCCGACCACGCCTCGATCTAACAGCACCGTAACGGGCCCCGCTTACACTTCGTCCATGCCCTCGGAGTCGACGGACGTCGCGACGCTGTTCGCGCGCCTGAAGGCGGAGGTCCGCGCTGCCGGGCCGCGGCGCGCGGACGCGACCGCCGCCGAGGTGCGCCTGTCGGCCCGCGACCAGGCGGAGCGCCTCTGGGCGGTCTCGGCCGAGCGCCCGCTCGCCGGCAAGGGCGGCCCGGTGAAGTGGGTTCTGCGCCGGCTGATGCGCTGGTACGTCGAGCCGGCCTTCGCCGACCAGCGGTCGTTCAACGATGCGGTGCTGAAGCTCGTCGACGACCTCGACGAGCGCATCTCGCGGCTCGAGCGGCCGTGAGGATCGCGGTCTGCAGGCCGCAAGT
Source organism: Actinomycetota bacterium (assembly GCA_019237315.1). Taxonomy (GTDB): domain Bacteria; phylum Actinomycetota; class Thermoleophilia; order Gaiellales; family Gaiellaceae; genus PALSA-600. The sequence continues at coordinate 2,860 of JAFAHG010000147.1, read as the reverse complement.
GCCGTTCGTCTACGGCGGCGCCGAGGTTGTCGCGGACGAGCTCGTCGACGAGCTTCGCCTCCGCGGACACGAAGCAGAGACGATCACCGTGCCGTTCAAGTGGTATCCCGGCACGCGCGTGCTCGACCAGGCGTTCCTGTGGCGTTTGCTCGACCTGACCGAGGCGAACGGCCGCACGATCGACCTCGTCATCGCGACGAAGTTCCCCGCGTACTGCGTGCGCCATCCGAACAAGGTCGCCTGGGTGCTGCACCAGTTCCGCCAGGCGTACGACTATGACCGCACGGAGCTCGGGCAGTTCTCCGAGTCGCCGGAGGATCGCGCCACGCGTGCCGCAGTCGAGCGACTCGATCGTGTCACGCTCGGCGAGGCTCGCAAGGTCTTCGCAACGTCGCGCAACGTCGCGGACCGGTTGCAACGCTCGACGGGAATCGAAGCGCAGCTCCTGCCACATCCGCCGCAGGCGCTTCCGTACCACACCTCGGAACCGGAGCCGTACGTGCTCTCGGTGAACCGACTCGACCGCGCGAAGCGCATCGACCTGCTGATCGAGGCGGCGAAAGCGGAGCCGTCGCTGCGCGTCGTGATCGCCGGCGACGGTCCTGATCGCGAACGTCTCGAGAGGCTCGCCGCGGGCGTGAACGGACGCATCCGCTTCGAGGGTCGCGTCGAGCCCGACCGGCTCGCCGACCTGTACGCGCGCTGCCTCGCCGTCTACTACGCGCCGATCGACGAGGACTTCGGGATGGTTCCGTACGAGGCGTTCCTCTCCGAAAAGCCCGTGCTCACGACGACCGACGCAGGCGGACCGCTCGAGATCGTGCACGACCGGCAGACGGGCGTCGTCGTCGCACCCGAGCCGACCGCGCTGGCGCAGGCGTGCAGCTACCTCGGTGCGCACGTCGACGAGGCCCGAAGCTGGGGCCGCGCGGGCCGCGCGGTCGCAGAACGCGTCACCTGGGACAGCTGCATCGACGCATTGCTCGCATGAAGGTCGCGTACTTCTCGCCGATGCCGCCGTTGCGGTCCGGGATCGCCGACTACTCGACCCTGCTCCTGCCGGCATTGCGTGAGCGAATCGAAGAAGTCGTCGTCGTGCAGCCGGGAAAACGCGCGCCCGAAGCCGACGTCGCGCTCTACCACGTCGGGAACGACCCCGACGCGCACGGATGGATCCTCGACGCGTTGCGGCAGCGTCCGGGCGTCGTCGTCCTGCACGAGTTCGTCCTGCACCACCTGATCTCGGGCACGACCCTCGGCCGCGGCGACGCGCGCGGCTACTTCGACGCGATGGAGCGCGAGCTCGGCGTCCTCGGCCGTCTCCTCGGGCTCGGAGTCGCGAACAACGTCCTGCCGCTCCTCTGGGAGACGCAGCCCGAGCGGTTTCCCCTCGCGGGGACGATCCTCGACCTCGTCGACGGTGTCATCGTCCACTCCCGCTACGTCGAGGAACATGTGCGCTCCGCGGGCTACGACGGACCGCTGTGGCGCATCCCGCATCCCGCGTGGCCCGACCACCCCGTCGTTCCCGCAGAGCTGCGCGGGGATCCGCTGGTCGGCTGTTTCGGCAACCTCAACATCAACAAGCGCATCCCGCAGCTACTCGAGGCATTCGCGCTCCTTCGCGAGCGGCGGCCGGGCGCGCGCCTCCTCCTCGCCGGCGCAGCCGCGGAGCGGTTCGACCTCGAACGCAGGCTCGAACGCTTCGCGTTCGGCGACGCGCTCGTGCGCGAGGAGTACCTCCCCGAAGAACGCATGTGGTCTCTGATGGCGGCATGCGACGTCCTCGTCAACCTGCGTTCGCCGACGATGGGGGAGACGTCCGGCGCCGTCATCCGCGGGCTTTCGCTCGGAAAGGCGATGCTCGTCTCCGACGTCGGCTGGTTCTCCGAGCTTCCGGACGACGTGGCGCTCAAGGTTCCGGTCGACGAGCTCGAGGTCGAGACGATCGCGGCCGCGCTCGAGCTCGCTGCCGACCGCGCTGCGGAGCTCGGCGCGGCCGCGCGCGCGTACGTCCACCGCGAGCACAACCTCGGCCGCGTCGCGGACGCCTACACACGTGCGCTCGAAGAGGCAGCGGGAGGCGAGGCCGTCGACGACGCAGTGCTCTGGCGCGTCGCCGAGGCGGCGGCGGAGGTCGGCATCGACGACGTCGGCGAGCTCGCCCGCGGCCTGCGCGAAGCCGGTCTCGTCACCGGATGAGCGCCGTCGGGGCGGTGCGCGCGCGCGCCGCGGCCGTGCCGGCGTGGCTCTGGCTCGCGGGGATCGTCGTCGTCTCCGCTGCGATCCGCATCGCCCTCGCGCGGCGGATGGTCGCGCCCTGGATCATGATCGACGAGATCGTCTACTCGGAGCTCGCGAAGTCGTTCGCCGCGCACGCGAGCTTCCTCGTCCGCGGCGTACCGAGCCACGGGTACGGATTCGTCTATCCGATCTTGATCGCTCCCGCGTATCGCCTGTACGCGGCGATACCCGACGCGTATGCCGCGGCCAAGGCGATCAACGGCGTCCTGATGTCGCTCGCGTCGATACCCGCGTACTTCCTCGCGCGCAGGCTCGTCCGGCCCTCGTACGCACTCGCGGTCGCGGCGCTCACGGTCGCCGTGCCTTCGATGCTCTACACGGGGACGCTGATGACCGAGAACGTCTTCTATCCGGTCTTCCTCGTCGTCGCGCTCGCGGTCGTCGCGATGCTCGAGCGGCCGACGGCGCTTCGCCAGGTGCTCGTGCTCGTGTTGTGCCTCGTCGCGTACCTGACGCGACAACAGGCCGTCGCGCTGCTCGCCGCGGCGGCGACGGCCCCGCTGCTGCTCGGCGTGCGTGGGCTGCGGCGGTTCGCGATCCTCTACGGGATCCTCGC
>JAFAHG010000209.1 GCA_019237315.1 Actinomycetota bacterium | reverse complement strand
GCGCAACGACGCCGAGGGGCCCGTCGTCGGCCGAGGCGCGTGACACGCCGATGTATCCGAACAGCGCTGCGCATGCCGCAGCGACGAGAAGGACCCTGACCACCTGACCCCAACCCCCCGAATCCCGATTCCTGCTTTCGAACAAGGAATCGGCATCGTAGCCCTCAGACTTGAATAACGCCTGTGAGTTCCCCGAGGCTGTTTCTAAGTCTTGTTCGTGAAATCTCCTCAACGCCGAGCGCCGACCCCACGGCGGCGGGGAGCGCGCGCGTGTTTCCGTCCTCGACCTTGAACGCGTAGCCGACGCCCTCGGGCGAGACGGCGCAGCACAATCCCTCGGCGCCCGCCTTTGCGAGCCAGCCGGGGCGCGCGAGCATCAGCGCGACGTCGGCGCCGTCGACGCGGCCGACCAGCTCTGGGCGCGCTCGCATCGCGTCCGCGATGCGGGGCGGCGTGCGCAACAGCAGCGCGGCCATCCGTGACAACGGCATCGCGTACGTCGGCAGGCCGCAGCCGTCGACCGCCGTCTCCGCCGGGCCGATCAGCTCGGCGACGCGCTGCTGCAGCGGATGGTCGGGGAAGCGGTACCCCGGCAGGGGCCAGCCGTTCACGCGGCACGCCGCCACCATCCCCGCGTGCTTGCCGGAGCAGTTGTGGCCGAGCTTCCCTTCGGGCCGTCCCTCCTGAGCGCCATTCTCCAGGTCGTCCACCGTCGCGTTCCCGCGCGCGAGCACCTTCCGCACCGCGGCGAGGTGCTCCGGGAGCGCCGGGTGCGACGCGCAGGCGATCGCGAGCTCGTCGTCCTCGAGGTCGTCGAAGGCCTCGTGGAACGGCACCGCCTGCAGCGGCTTCGCCGACGACCGGAGGAAGCACACGACGTCCTCGCCGTGGAGCAGCCCCTCGGTCGACGCGACGTGGACGCGGTGGACGGCCTCGACGACGCCTCCGCGCCGCACGGTTACCCTGATCGGGTCCATTTCCGGAGGCTAGATGCCCGAGTTGCCCGAGGTCGAGGCGTGGCGGCGCCAGCTCGACGAAGACGTCAAGCGCTACCCGGTCGAGAAGGCCGGGCCGGCGCACATCGCCACGCTCAAGACCTTCGATCCTCCGCTAGACGCGCTTGAGGGTGAAGGGCTGCAGGGCGCGCGCCGGCGCGCGAAGCGGCTCTACTTCCCGACGGACGACGACGAGCTCGTGCTGCTCGTTCATCTGATGAGCGCCGGCCGCCTGCGCTACCTGCGGCCGGGCGAGAAGGGCCCGAAGACGCCCGCGTTCAAGCTTCGCTTCGCAGACGGGGGCGAGCTCGTACTCACCGAAGGCGGCCCGAAGAAGCGCGCCGGCGTCTGGCTTCTGCGACCCGACGCGCTCGAAGCCGAGCTCGCGCATCTCGGGCCGGAGGCCGACCAGCTCGACGCGGCACAGCTCGAGGAGATCCTCCACGGCGACTCGCGCCGCCTCCATTCGCTCCTCCGCGACCAGCGCGCGATCGCGGGCATCGGCCGCGCGTGGGCGAATGAGATCCTCTGGTCGGCGCGACTCTCGCCGTACGCACTCTCGACGCAGCTCACCTCCGACGAGGTTGCGCGACTCGCGACCGCGATTCGCGACGAGATGGCGCGCGGCCTCGAGCTCAGGCTCGCCGGTGCGAACGACGCGAAGACCTACCGTGTACACAACAGGCTCGGCGAAGCATGCGAACGCTGCGGCACGCCGCTCGCGCAGGTCGACTTCGAGGAGCACACGATCTACTACTGCCCCGAGTGTCAGACCGAGGGTCGTGTGCTCAAGGACCGGCGCATGTCGCGCCTCCTTCGGTGAACATCGAGCAGGTCCACCGCGCGGACGAGGAACTCGTCGCGCTCGTCGCGCGCCTCCTTGCGCAGCTCACCGAAGCGCGGACGCCGCCGAGGCTCGAGCAACTGCAAGAGGTCGTCTCGACGCAGACGCTGCTCCTCGCGCGCGACGACGACGGGACGATCCTCGGCATGCTCACGTTCGTCCTCTATCGCGTGTCGTCGGGGCTGAAAGGACGCATCGAGGACGTCGTCGTCGACGAGTCCGCGCGCGGCCGCGGCGTCGGCGAGGCGCTGACGCGTGAAGGCATGCGCCGAGCGAACGACGCGGGCGTGCTGATGCTCGAGCTGACGTCGATGCCCTACCGCCAGGCCGCGAACCGCCTCTACAAACGGCTCGGCTTCGTGCGCAAGCCGACGAACGTGTACGTCTGGTGGCCGCGGCCCTAGAGCCGCACCAACAGCAAGTCGTCTTCGACCCGCACCGAGCCGCCGAGCGCCTCGATCACCGCGCGGCCGACGAGCGATCCGAAGTCGCGCGGGTCGTCGCCGAGCACGATTGGCGTGGCGGATGCGTTCACGGGTAGCGAGAGGTCGCGGCCGGCCACCGTCCACGGGGAGAGCTCGACGCCCCCGTGTCGCGACGCGGCGAGCGCGAGCGCCGCGAGTGCGCGGCGAACCGACGGCTCGTCGGTCTCGATCTCCTCGCCTTCACCGATCGCGCCCTCGCCCGCGAGCTCGAGGGTGTTCGCGCCGACGAGCGCGGGGTCGTAGCGGTCTCCCTCGATCCGCGCCAGCACGCCGAGCTCGTCGAGCAGCTCCGCGAGCTGGTCGGACGCGGCGTCGATCATCCCGATGTAGCGCTCGCTCCGCTCGTCGAGGTCGCCGACGCGAAGCAGCGTCTTCGTGAATCCCGAGACGGTGGCGAGCGGCGTGCGCAGGTCGTGGCAGGCGAGCGAGACGACGCGCGTGAACTCAGGCACTTGACCTGGCCGTGCGACGCAGGGTCGCGCGGTTCTCCGTCCCCGCGCGCAGCCGCCGCAGGTTCCCGCGGTGCAGGAGGAGGACGCCGACTGCGGCGAGGCCCGAGAAGACGATCACCTCGCGCGGGTACCCGAACAGCGCGGCGAACACCGGCAGCGACAACGCGGCCGCGATCGACGCGACCGACACGTACCGCGTCGTCAGGAAGAACAGCCACCACACGCAGGCGGCCCCGAGTGCGACCCACACGGCGACCGCGAGGAACACCCCGGCTGCGCTCGCGACCATCTTCCCGCCGCGCGCGAACCCGAGGAAGAGCGGCCGCCAGTGGCCGAGCATCGCCGCGGCCCCCGCGAGGATCCCGCAGAGGTGCGACACGAGCAGCACGCCCAGGAGCGCCGGCACGAACGCCTTCAGCACGTCCAGCACGATCACCGTCAGCCCGAGCCTCTTCCCGTACACCCGCCACACGTTCGTCCCGCCGACGTTGCCGCTCCCGACCGTGCGGATGTCCTGGTGGTGGACGAGACGCACGAGCCAGTAGCCCCACGGACACGACCCGAGGAGGTACCCGGCGACGACGACGGCGGCGAAGGTCACGCGGCCATTATCCTCACCCGCAGACGACCCCAAGGAGAGAGACGCCATGCCCTACGAGCTTCCGCCCCTGCCGTACGACTACGCCGCCCTCGAGCCGACGATCGACGAGCAGACGATGCGGATCCACCACGACAAGCATCACCAGGCGTACGTCGACAACGTGAACAAGGCGTTGGACGGCACGGAGTGGGACGGGAAGCCGATCGAGCAGGTGCTCGACAACCTCGACCTCATCCCCGAGGACAAGCGCATGGTCGTCCGCAACAACGGCGGCGGGCACGCGAACCACTCGCTCTTCTGGGAGATCATGAAGCCGGGCGGCGGCGGATCGCCGTCGGGCGCGCTCGCCTCCGCGATCGACGACGCGTTCGGCGGCGTCGACGACCTGAAGGCGGCGATCAACGACGCCGGCGTGAAGCGCTTCGGCTCCGGCTGGACCTGGCTCCTCTGGGACGGCACCGGCCTGGAAGTCCGCTCGACGCCGAACCAGGACTCACCGCTGATGGACGGCCACGTGCCGCTCCTCGGCATCGACGTGTGGGAGCACGCCTACTACCTCAAGTACCAGAACCGCCGGCCCGATTACCTCGCGGCCTGGTGGGACGTCGTCAACTGGGACGAGGTCGGGCGCCGCTTCGACGCGCGGTGAATCCGAGCGGGACGTCTTTCCCGTAGTCCACGCGGGATGGCGTTGTGCGCTGCGCAGCCTAGGATGAGCCTCGTGGTCTCGGAGGGAGGGCTCGTCGGGCGCCGACCGGTCGGCGTTCCTGCAGGCGACGTCTCGGACGGCGACCTGATCCAGCGCGCGGGCGCCGGCGACCGCGCCGCGCTCGAGACGCTCTACAGCCGCTACGCGCGCTCGGTCTACGGGCTCGCGCTGCGGCGGCTCGGCGACCGCGGCCGCGCCGAGGACGCGGTCCAGGAGACGTTCGTCTCGATCTGGCGCGCAGCGAAGACCTATCGCCCCGAGCGCGGGCCCGGCGCGCCGTGGCTGTACGCCGTCGCGCGGAACGCGATCGTCGACCGCAGCCGCGCGCGGAACGAGCCCGCCGTCGAGGTGCCGGAGGAGGCGAGCGACGAGGCCGGCCCGCCCGAGGCCGCGGAGCAGTCGTGGCTGCAGTGGCGCGTCCACCGCGCGCTCGAGGAGCTGCCGGAGAACGAGCGCGAGGTGATCGCCCTCGCCTACTGGAGCGGGCTCTCGCAGAGTGAGGTCGCCGACAGGCTCGGGATTCCGCTCGGCACCGTGAAGACGCGGACGCGCGCGGGCCTCCAGCGGCTTGCGACGCTCCTGGAGGGAGAGCTGTGAGCAGGTTCGAGGACTTCGTCGACGCCGAGGGTCTCGACCCCGGCGAGCGCGCGCGGCTCGAGCGCGTGCACGAGCTCCTGCTCGAGGTCGGGCCGCCGCCCGAGCTGACCTCGTCGCTGACGAGGCTGCCCGACGTCGGCGGCCGTGTGGTTCCGCTCCCGACGCGGCGCCGGATCGGCGCGGCGATCGCCCTTGCCGCAGCGCTCGCGGCCGCCGCGTTCGGGGGTGGATACGTCCTCGGGAACGGCCACGGCGGGTTCTCCTCGTGGCGCGTCGAGGCGATGACCGGCAGGAACGCGCTCGGCTCGGTCGCCGTCGGTGCGCCCGACACGGCCGGCAACTGGCCGATCCGCTTCAAGGAGACCGGCCTGCCGAAGCTCACCGGCAAGGACGCCTACTACGAGGTCTTCGTCGTGCACGACGGCAAGCCGCGCTTCCCGTGCGGCGGCTTCCGCGTCACCGGCGGCGCACGCGTTTCGGCGAACTTCACCGTGCCCTACGAGGTGACGGGCTCGACGCGCTGGGTCGTGACCGCGATCGACGCGAACGACCACTGGCCCGGCCGCGTCGTGATGACTTAACGAAGAAGGCCCGCTTTCGGCGGGCCTTCGCTCTCGTTACGCCGCGGAGGCGAGGTCTTCGTCTTCGGCGAGCCGCCTGAGCGCCTCGGCCTCGATCTGCCGCACGCGCTCGCGCGTCAGGCCGAGCTGCTTGCCGATCTGCTCGAGCGACGTGGGGCCGTCGCCGACGAGCCCGAACCGCAGTGCGATCACGTCGCGCTGCCGCTCCGGGAGCTTCGCCACGGCGCGCCGCACGGCGTCGTCGCGAAGCGTCGCGTCGGCTTCGTCCTCGGTCGACGGACCCTGCGCGGCGAAGAGATCGCCGAGGCTCGCGTCGCCGTCGGAGCCGATCGGAGCGTCCGTCGAGGCGACCGCACGGGCCGCGGCACGGACTTCCTTCACCTGCGCGAGGGGCAGGCGGGAGTGCTTCGAGATCTCCTCGTCGTTCGGCATGCGGCCGAGGGTCGCGAGAAGCTCGCGCTCCGCGCGTGACACCTTCTGCTCGCGCTCGACGACGTGGACGGGGATCCGGATCGTGCGGGCCTTGTTCGCGACGCCGCGCTGGACCGCCTGGCGGATCCACCACGTCGCGTACGTCGAGAACTTGAAGCCCTTGCGCCAGTCGAACTTCTCCGTCGCGCGGATGAGACCGATGACGCCCTCCTGGACGAGGTCGCCGAGGGTGATGCCCTGGGTCTGGTAGCGCTTGGCGATCGAGACGACGAGGCGCAGGTTGCAGTTGATCATGCGCTCCTTCGCGGCCATGTCGCCGCGCTCGATCCTCTTCGCGAGCTCGACCTCTTCCGCGGCGGTGAGCAGCGGGTAGCGGCCGGCCTCGTTCAGGAAGAGCTGGAGCGAGTCGGTCGTGAAAGACGCCTCGGCGCGCAGGTCGAGCTCGGGCTCGTCGTCCTCGTCGGACCCGAAGAGCCCTTCCAGCTCGACTGCGAGCGCCTCCGCCTCGAGCTCGTCGAGCTCGAAGTTCTGGACGGCCTCCGCAATGTCGGTGGGGGTGATGCGGCCGTGCTCCTCGTGCAGCGCGACGAGTGCCTCGGCGGCCTCCTGGACGTGCATGCTGACGATGTCGTTGGTCATGAGCTCCTTCACTATTCGGTGGCGCCGGGTGCGCGGTTTTCCGCACAACATCCGACACTCCTTCAAACGGCTGCCCTCCCCGAGGTATTCCGGCCGCAGTCGTGAGACTAAAACGGTTCTATTACCGGAGGGTTAAGACTTCGTATGAAGTGGGGTTGAGGCCGTTTTCTACGGCGCGACGCGGTCGTTCGCGAGGAAAGCGGCGTGGGTGACGGGCATCCTCGCCGCGAAAAACGCCTCGACCGCCTCCGCGTAGCGGCGGATCTCGAGCTGGGCGAACTGGGAGTTCCGCAGCGACACGAAGTTCATCAGCGACCGGGCGTTCACCGTCCAGTAGAACTGGGTGTAGGCCCCGACCGGCAGCACGGAGCGGGCGACCTCCCGGGCGACGCCTGACTCGACAAGTCGCTCGTAGGTCTCGTAGGCGTGGTCGTAGACCGCCTGGAGCTCGTCGCGGGTCTGCTGGGCGAGCTCGTCGGAGACCGGCTCGAAGGTGTAGGCGCCGGGCTTCCCGACCTGCGTACGGACGTCGTCGGCTTCGGGGACGTAGAAGTCGTCGGTTGCCTTCGCATATCTCAAGCTGAACTCGTTGAAAGAGTTGTGGACGACGACGCCGTTCGCGACGAAGTTGTGCCAGGGTCCTTCGACGCTCAGGTCGTAGGTCTGCCGGAGCCCGACGTACGCGATCGATACGACGCGCACGGGGTGCGCCGTGAGTGCGAATCCAGTCCGGATCGGGGCGGCGATGTCGCGAGCAAAGCCGATCCGGTTGGCGTGTCGGTCAGCGAATCGAAATTCGGCGTCTCGAGTGCGGTGAATTGCGCGGTGACAGTTTTCGCAGACGGTGATCAGGTTGCCGATGTCACGAGCCTTCGAAGGGTCGCACCACACCGGAACGATGTGGTGCGCATGAAGCTTGCCGCCGCGCTCCGAGCATTCCTGGCACACGTAGTCGTACTGCGAGTGAACCTTCGCTGCCGGCGCGGTCGCCCATGCACCAATCGACGCGCGATCGGACGTGACTCCCCCACGCCAGAAGTTGCTGCGCTCGCCGGAGCGAGCCGCGCGGATCGCGGCGCGATGGCTCTCGCTCACGACCATTCCGGTGCGGTACTCAGCTCGCTTGCCTTTGTTCCACGGCGTGCGCCCGCCGCGTTCTTTCGCCGAGAACTTGAGATCGTGAATCGCAAGCCACTTGCGAACCGTGTGGTAGCTGCAGCCTGCCTCCGAAGCGATCTGTGCGACCGACTTGCCTTCGCGCCGCTTCGCCTCGAGCCAACCACGGTCGCGGTGTGCGAGCTGTCCATTCGTCATCAGTTCGCACGCACGCGTCATCCGTGCTTCCTCGCCGGTGCCGACGAGTCCCACCGCGTCGCGCATCCGCAACCAGCCGTCGCTCGTGTAGAGACGGTGGTTCTCGGTCAGCGTGAGCACCTTGCCGTCCGCGAGCGTCATGCGATACACCGGCTGGATGCCCTTGTCGATCACGTCCGCGACATGGCCGACCGTGAACTCGCCGGTTTCCTCGTTCAGCACGCGCAGTCGCATGCGGCGAAGGCGCCAGCGCGCGTCGCGCATGCCTTTGCGGCCTTCGACGTGTGAGCGAATCGCCCGTCGTCCGACGCCGAGCGTGCGAGCGATCGCGCGGTGGCTTCGCCCCTCGGCCAGTAACCGGTCGATCTCCGTGCGAGTCTGAAGGGGGATCGCGTGACCGTTGCGCTCGCCCTCCGTCCACATCCGCCACAGCTCGTCGATCGTCTTCGAGCTCGTCTTGGATGCGTGGCCGTTCGTGTCGACGAAGGTCACGACCGTGTCGCCCGTGAGACAGCCCACCCGGTGACGCATCCATTCACGCGCCACGAAGATCGGACACCGGACATGGAAGCGGAAGGCGTTGTGTTCGAAAGGACTACCGTGCCTGTCTCGCATCAGGAAGCGGATCAGGCCTTCGTCAGCCTCGTCCATCTCCGTCTTTCGCCGCGCGAAGGACACGCGCGCGCCGTTCACCACTGACAGGTCGTCGGCCATCGCATCGTCCAAGCGGACGAAGCCGTGGTCGAGAACTTCGATCGTGTTTTCGGTCATTGCGTCCATCGCGGCGCCCATCGGGTCGCAGGACCCTAGTCTGCGCTCCGGATGGAGATTCGCGTCGGCACGTCGGGCTGGTCGTACCCCTCCTGGCGGCCCGGGTTCTACCCGCAGGGGACGCAACCCGCGGACTTCCTGCGCTTCTACGCCGAGCAGTTCGACACCGTCGAGCTGAACACGACCGGGTACCGGTTGCCTGCGGAGGACCAGTTCCGCCGCTGGGCGGACGCCGTTCGCGACGGCTTCCGCTTCGCGCCGAAGCTCTCGCTCCATCGGCTCGACCGGCTCGTCCCCTTCGTCGAGCGCGTGTCGGCGCTCGGCGACCGGCTCGGGCCGATTCGCGTCGCGGTGCAGGCGACGCGCGACGAGGGTCTTCTCGCGTACGCCAGGGGCTCCGTCGACGCCGAGCTCGCGTTCGACTTCCGGCACGAGTCGTGGGCCGGCGTCGAGGGCGTCGTCGCCGTGAACGACTTCGCCGCGGAGCCGTTCCGCTACATCCGCCTGCGCGAGCCTCCCTATACCGAGGACGACCTGCGCGAGCTCGCGGCGAAGCTGCGTCCCCCCGCGTACGTCTACTTCCGCCACGAGGACGAGCCGACCGCGCCCGCGTACGCCGCGCGGCTCCGCGAGCTCGTCGCGGAGAACTCCGCACGCTGAATCCGGGGCCGCGCGGATGGACGGTCACCGCGACCCTGATTGGCTGCATCCATGAAGACATCCGTGCTGGTCGCATACGCGACGAAAAAGGGATCCACCCGCGAAGTGGCCGAGTCGATCGCGACCACGCTCGCGGCGCAAGGCCTCGTCGTCGAGACGCGGCCGGCCGCCGACGTCGGCGACCTGTCGCCCTACGGCGGCGTCGTTCTCGGGAGCTCGATCTACACCGGCCGCCTGCACGCCGACGCGCGGTACTTCCT
>JAFAHG010000189.1 GCA_019237315.1 Actinomycetota bacterium | reverse complement strand
GCGCACTTCGGCTACGACGCGCAGGCGACGTACATCATCCTGACGCCGCCCGGCACCATCGGCACCGGTCAGCCGTACTACTGCGGCTACCACTCGCAGACGACCGCGGTCGACGGGCTCGGCAACCCGTACCGGCTCCAGTACGCGTTCATCCCGTGGCTGAACACGAACTGGCCCGGCCTCGGCGCCGCGGACTGCGGCATGCACAACGTGAACGCCACGAGCGATGCCTTCGGCAACGGCGTCTTCGACGCATGGAGCATCGTGACCGGTCACGAGTACGCGGAAGCTGTCACCGATCCGGACAACGTCGCCGGCGTCCAGGACGGCTGGAACGACGACCAGACCTCCGAGGACGGCGACAAGTGCGCCTGGCTCAACACGCAGAACATCACGCTCGGCGGCCACCAGTTCGCGGTGCAGCCGCTGTGGAGCAACGAGGCGTTCGACGCGACCGGCAACGGCTGCGTCGTCTCCCGCTGAGGTTGGAGCGCGCAGGGGCCGGGTCCGCCCGGCCCCTCGCGTATCCCCTGGGTCGTCGCCCTCGTTGACCACGCGTGCAACGGGCGCCCCAATCGCTGACGCTGAAGGACCACCGCGACGCGCGCGGGCATCATCGTGCGCTGTGGGCACGCCGCGGCGGCGTGACGCTGCTCGCGCTCATCCCGCTCTTCGCGCTGTTGAACGCGTTCGGGCAGCGCTCCACGGCGTCGAGCGCGGTCGTCGCCGCCGCGCGCCTGCAGGTCGTCGCGCCGACGGCGGCGCGCAGCGGTCTCGTCTACGCGGCGCGCTTCAGCATCGTCGCGCTGCACGAGTTGAAGCAGGCGACGCTCGTCCTCGATCCCGGGTGGGCGGAGCAGTACACGGTGAACGGTCTCGCACCGCAGCCGCTTTCCCAGGGATCGAGCAACGGGAAGCTCGTGTTCGGCTTCGGGCACGTCCCGCAGGGGAAGCAGGTGACGTTCTTCCTCTCGCTGCAGGTCAACCCGACGAACTTCGGCCGGCGCACGCAGAACGTGTGGCTCTACGACGGCAAGCAGGAGCTCCTCGAGCTGCACCGCTCGATCACGATCTGGCCGTAGAGGAGGCGCATGGACATCGTCATCCGTGCAGCCGTCGCCTACGTCTTCATCGTCTTCGTGATGCGCGTGATCGGACGCCGCGAGCTCTCGACGCTCGGGCCGACCGACCTCGTCCTGCTCGTCGTGATGGGCGACCTGATCCAGAACGGCGTGACGCAGTCGGACATGTCGGTGACGGGCGTCATGATCGCCGTCTCGACGTTCGCGGTCCTCACCGTCGCGTCGTCGTACCTCACCTTCCGCTCGACGCGCGCCTCGAAGGTGCTCGAAGGTGAGCCGCTGATCCTCGTCGAGGACGGCCGGGCCATCGAGCGCAACCTCCGGTCGGAGCGGATGACGGTCGACGACGTGCTCGAGGAGGCGCGCGCCCAGAACATCGAACGGCTCGACCAGATCCGGTGGGCCGTGCTCGAGAGCGGCGGCACGATCAGCTTCATCCGCACGTCCAACCGTTAGCTGTTTTCAAAACAAGAAATGTAAGAATTCGGCCCGACCCTCTGGAAATTCCGGCGGAACTCTTCTAAGAATCCGCGTCCAACACCGCACCGTGGGCGGACGGTGTCGCCGGAAGGACGAGGGGATGGCCGCAGTTCCGTCCATAGGCCGTGCGGCGGCCGCGAGGTACGCACCCGGGCAAGCCGTGGGAGCGACGCACGATCTGTACGAGCGGTACAGCCGTCAGATCTACCACTTCTGCCTGCAGCGCCTGCGAAACCGCGAGGAGGCCGAGGACGCGACGCAGACGACGTTCCTCAACGCGTTCCGCGGCCTCGAGAAGGGGACGCCGGTCGAGTACGAGGCGGCGTGGCTCTACAAGATCGCGCTGCACGTGTGCCTATCGCGGCAGCGTTCTTCGGGGCGCCGTCTCGAGACCGTCGGCGGCATCGACGCGATGGAGGACCGTCTGCCGGCGCACGCTGCCGAGAGCGACGAGCTCTTCGGCCTCGACTCCGCGCTGCGGAAGCTGCCCGAGCAGCAGCGGCGCGCGCTGCTCCTGCGGGAGTGGCAAGGCCTCTCGTACGGCGAGATCGCGACGGCGCTCGGCCTGTCGCATTCGGCGGTCGAGACGCTGCTCTTCCGCGCGCGGCAGTCGCTCGCCGCGGGGCTGACGGATGCGACGAAGGAGCCGCGGAAGCGAGGGCGTCCACGCACGACGACGAATGCAGGCTCGATCGCGGCGCTCGTCAAGTCGCTGCTGTTCGGCGGCGGGGCGAAGGTCGCGGCGACGGTGGCGACCGTGGCGGCGACGTCGGTCGTCGCGGCCGCTCCCGCCGTGCGGCACGACGTCGTCTCCTTCGTCGTGCCGCCCGCCGTGCACCATGCGCGGCATGTCGCCCCGGCCGCTCCGGTGGTGTCGACTGCGCCCGTCGTGAGGGCCGCGCAGCCCGCCCCGGCTCCGGCGCCGGTCACGTCCGTCTCGCCCGCTGTCGTCGTGCCGAAGGCCGTCCACCTGTACGAGCCCGAGCCCGCGGCGACACCTGCGGTTGCCGCTCCGATCGTGAAGACGGTGCGCAGCCTCCGCGCGGCGCCGAGCGCTACCGCAGTCGTCTCCGAAGCTCCTGCGGTGACCACGACGGTGCCGGAACCGACCGCGGCCGCGCCCGCCGCCCCTGTGCAACAGCCGGCGCCCGACGCCTCTGCGCCGGCGCCCGCGCCCGCGCCCGACCCGACAGTCGACGTCGCGCCGCCCGCTCCCGATCCGACACCCGCGCCGGTGACGCCGCCGGCCCCCGTCGCTGCGCCGGCTCCGACGGTCGTCGCGCCGCAAGCGGATCCTTCTGCGGCGCCGAAGAAGACGCAGCTCGTGACCACGACGACCACGGCGGCCGCGACACCGCCGCCGCCGACCGTGACGACGACGCCGACGGTCACGACGCCGCCTCCGACGCCGACGGTCACGACGCCGCCTTCGACGCCGACGGTCACGACGCCGCCTTCGACGCCGACGGTCGCGTCGAAGAAGACGGTCAAGCAATCGGCCGAGGCTCCGCCGGTCACGACGACGGCGGCCGCGACATTGCCGCCACCGGCCGTGACGACGACGCCGACGGTCACGACGTCGCCTCCGACGCCGACGGTCGTGTCGAAGAAGACGGTCAAGCAGTCGGCCGAGGCTCCGGCGGTCACGACGACGACGGCGGCCGTTGCGCCGCCGCCGCCGGTGTCGACGACGACGACCACGACGACGACGTCCGTCGCGCCGCCGCTTCCGCCCGGACTTGCGAAGAAGCAGGACAAAGCTGCGCCACCCCCACCCGTCGTCACGACGACAACGGCAACGACAACATCGGCGACGACAACGACGACGGCTACCACGACGACGACGACAACGACGGCGGCGCCCACACCTCCGCCGCCGCCAGCCGTGACGACGCCGGCCGCCGCTCCGCCACCGCCACCGCCACCCGTCACGACGACGACCACGACGACGACGACGGCGAGCCCCTCGCCGCCCGCGCCTTCGCAGCCGCCCGGACAGGCGAAGAAGGACGACGGTGGCGACCACGGCAACAAGCACGACAAGTAGCGTCCGCGGAATTCGCGCAAGTTTTCGCGAACGAGGGCCTCTTACTCGTTCGTCATGCGAAAGCGTCTTGCGAACGAGTCCGGCCAGGTGGTCGTGCTCGTCGTCCTCGCCGCCGTCGTCCTGATCGGGATCGCGGCGCTCGTCGTCGACCTCGGATACGCGTACTCGACGCAGCGCGATCTGCAGTCCTCGGCCGACGCCGCGGCGCTCGCGGGCGCGGAGGAACTCCCCGACGTCGCAAACGCGGTGACGTTCGCGCAGGCCTACGGCAGCCACGCGAAGAACGCGCACGCCGCGGTCGGCCCAGTTCAGGAAAGCGTGTCGACGACGTGCGTCGACGGCGCGACGGGTTGTCCCGACGACGCGGTCGTCGTCACCGAGGAGGCGCAGCCGCCGAGCCTCCTCGCGGGCGTCCTCGGCATCCACGCATTCACGATCCGCGTGAAGGCCGCCGCGTGCCTCGAGACGGGCACCGGCACGCCGGTGCTGATCGGCACGTCCTACAACGGTCCCGGGTGCGCGATACCGGTGACGAACAACCCGACGACGGGCGTCACCGCCGGCACCGGGCCGGGCGACACCGGCGGCGGGCCGCCGGCGCCCGGACCGACCACGACGACGACGACCACGACGACCACCACGACGACGACGGCCACCACGACGCCGACGACGACCACGCCCGCTCCGACGACGTCGACCACGACGACGACGCCGCTTGCCACGACGCCCACGACCACGACCACGACGCCGGTCACGACCACGACCACGACGACGCCGTCCACGTCGTCGTCGACGACGACGACCACGACGCCGGCGCCGCTCGTGGCCGCGCTCGCGACGCGTCTCTCCGCGAGCCCGATCGCAGCGGGCGAGTCGGTGAACGACACCGCTTCGCTCCAGAACGTGACCGGGGACGCGGGTGGATCGGTGACCTACACGGTCTTCTCCGACGCCGGGTGCACGAAGAATCCGATCGCGGCAGGCACTGTCACCGTGCGCAACGGCGTCGTGCCGAACTCGAACGGTGTCACCTTCAAGCTGCCCGGAACCTTCTACTGGCAGGCGAGCTACAGCGGCGACTCGCACAACAAGCCCGCACTGAGCCCGTGCACGAGCGAGATCCTCGACGTGTACGGAAGCTGCGTCCTCGGCTACCCGGACACGAGCTCGTCGCTCTCGAGCACCGTCTTCAACGAGAGCACGTCGCTCGCGGCGTTCGCGCCGTCGATGGCGGGACCGGGGGACACCGTCAAGGCCTGGTACTCGGACGAGCATGCGTTGACGCTCGGTGTGCGCTCGGTCGTCGTCAAGAAGAAGACGGGTTCGACGACGACCAGCTTCCCGATCACGCCGCTGACGACGGACCCGGGCGAGGCGACGAGCCCGCAGGTCGGGGCGAGCGTCGCGCAGGGCGGCGTCGACACTTCGAATCGCCCCATGTATCCGGCGCTCTACATCACCGACATCACGGGTAACCCGACGAGCCGGATCGGAGACTGGCAGCAGGGCGGCCGTGCCGCGATCCCGCCCGACACGGTCTTCGGTGCGTGGAAGGGCGCCGTCGAGACGATCGACGAGACGGTGACGCCGGCGAAGACGACGGTGACGCCCGACGCGGACCCGAAGCAGAACAAGTGGAGCCTCGGAGCCGGCAGCGACGCGCCGCCGTCCGGCACGAGCAACGAGGGCTACGGCGCGGAGGCGCGCTGGAACGTGAACAGCCTCGGGCTGCAGCCCGGCCATGCCTACCGGCTGCAGTTCATGGTGCACGACGGCGACCAGAACAAGAGCGGCGGCGACTCGGGCGAGGGCTGCCTGACCGTCGTGATGCCGGGCTGATGGCGTCGCTCGAAAAATCCGCAAGAAACGCGCATCACATCTCTCTCACTCTGCACAACGCGGCACTCGTCAACCGCGAATCGCGAAGGGAGGTGGAACGCATGGATCTTCGGACGTGGATCAACGTGGCACGTGCAGCTCTGAAGCGCGAGGACGGCCAGACGATGGCCGAGTACGGCCTCGTGCTCGCTCTCATCGCGCTCGCGGTCGTCGGAGCCCTGACCGCTCTCGGCCTTGCGATCTCGGGCAAGTTCAACGCCGTCATCACGCAGCTCGGCGGCGTCGTGCCGTAGGCAATCCCGCGGTGGGCCCCGCCCCCGGGGCCCACCTTCACCTTCCAGCATTGCGAGGCTACGAATGACGTTCCGCATCAGCAAAGACAGGCTTGCTCGGGAAGACGGTCAGACGACCGCCGAGTACGCGTTCGTCGTCTCGCTCATCGTGCTCGGCGTGATCGCGGTGCTCGGTCTGTACGCGACCGCCGTCGGAGACAAGCTCGGCAGCGTCGCAGCGAGGGTGGCCTCGCTCGCCTAGCCATGCGCAGGGGTCGCGACATCCGTTCCGAGGGCGGACAGGCGGCGGTCGAGTTCGCGCTCGTGCTCCCGCTGATGATCGTGCTGCTGCTTGCGATCGTCGAGTTCGGCATCGCATTCAGCCACTACGTCACGCTGACCGACGCCGCGCGCGTCGGCGCCCGCAAGGCGATCACGGTTCGCATCGGCGGCACGACCCCGAACGAGGCGGCGCAGGCCGTGCGCGACGCTGCCGGCGGGCTCGACCAGAGTCAGCTGCAAGTCAGCGTCGACGACTCGCAGTGGGCCGTTTCCGGCAGCCAGATCACCGTCACCGCTTCGTACCCGTACAGGATCGACATTCCGCTGCTCGGTCTCAGCGTGGTGTCGGGAACGCTCACCGCGAAGGCCGAAGAGCCGCTCGAGTAGCCGGAAGGAGCTTCATGACGTACCGCACACGCAACATCGTCATCGCCGTCGGGCTCGCGCTCGTCGCGATGCTGATCACCCTTTTCTACGTCGCGAACTACCGGCGCTCCGTGCAGAGCGACCAGCAGACGGTGAAGGTCTTCGTCGCGGCGCGCGACCTGCCCGTCGGGACGCCGGGCGCAACCGTCGTGCACACGCTGCGCACGATCTCGGTGCCGCGGCATGCGGTCGTCCCGGGGGCGATCTCGAGCCCCGACCAGATCGGATCCCTCGTCCTCGCGCAGCCGCTGTACGCGGGCGACGAGGTGACGCTCCGCCGGTTCACGACCGTGCGCGCGGAGGGGATCCGCGGACAGCTCACCGGCACGATGCGCGCGGTGCAGGTCGCGGGCGACGCGAACCAGCTGCTCGCGGGGACGCTGCAGGCCGGCGACCACGTCGATCTCGTCGCGAACCTGCACTCGGACCCGAGCGTGCAGGCGCCTGCGACGAAGATCGTGTTGCGCGACCTGCTCGTGCTGCAGGCGCCGAGCGGGCCGACGACCGCGATCGCGCCCGGCACGCAGGCCTCCGCGATCGTCGCCGTCACCGACACACAGGTCGAGCGTCTCTTCTACGTCTTGAAGAACGCGGACTGGACGTTCGAGCTGCGGCCGACGCTGAACGCAGTCGACGGCGCCGACCGCACCGAGACGCCGACGACGGTGCTGCACGAGGGGAGCCGCTAGTGGAGCTCATCCGCATCTACCTGATCGGCGACTGCGAAGGATTCACCCCGCTCCGCACCGCGCTTGCCCAGCAGGAGGAGCTCGAGGTCGTCGGCGAGAGTCGGCAGGTCGCGGGAGCGGCCGCCGCCCTCGCCGGCGGCCACCTCGACTGCGTCGTCTACGCGACCGGCGAGTCGTTCTTCCCCGCGGGCGAGATCGCGGCGATCCGCGAGCAGACACGCGTTCCGATCGTGCTCGTCGCGGAGGGACGCGGTGGAGACCTGCTGGAGCATGCGCTCGACGCCGACGTCAGCGACGTCCTCCTGCTCCCGCAGCTCACACACAACGTCGTCTTCACGATCCGGAAGGCCGCCCACGTCCGCCAGCGCACGCAGATCGCCGCGGGCAGCACCGGCCGCGTCGTCACGATCTTCTCGCCGAAGGGCGGCACGGGAAAGACCGCCGTCGCGACGAACCTCGCCGCGGCGCTCGCGAAGCGCGAGAACGCGCGCACGCTCCTGCTCGACCTCGACCTGCAGTTCGGCGACGCGGCGATCGTCTACGGGATCGAGCCCGACCGGACGATCTACGACCTCGTCGTCGCCCCGGGCGAGCTCGACGCGGAGAAGCTCGCCGGCTACGTGACGAAGCATCCGAGCGGCGTCGACCTGCTGCCGGCGCCGCTCCGGCCCGAGGACGCAGAGCTCGTCGTCGAGAGCAAGGTGACCGCTCTGCTCGAGGTCGCCCGCAGCTCGTACGACGTGATCGTGGTCGACACTTCGCCCTTCTTCCACGGCCCGATGCTCGCGACGCTCGACCGCACCGACGAGCTGCTCGTCCTCTGCGGCCTCGACGTCCCGACGCTGAAGAACGTCGGCCTGGCGCTCCAGACGCTCGAGCTGCTGTCGTTCCCGTCGAGCCGCGTGCGCTACGTCATGAACCGCGCGAACGCCAACGTCGGCCTGAAGCCGGCCGAGGTCGAGGCGGCGCTGAAGGTGAAGATCGGGAACGCGCTGCCCGCCGACCAGGCCGTGCCGGTCTCGATCAACCGCGGCAACCCCGCGGTCCTCGCGGAGCCGCGCGCGGACTTCTCGAAGGCGATCGGCGCGCTCGCCAAGGAGATCGCCGCTGCCGGCGCACCCGCGCCGAAGAAGAAGCGCCGCCTGGTTCTCGCCAAGGGCTGATGGGTCTTCACGACCGCATCTCGCGCACCGAGCCCGGTCAGGCTGCCGGCTTCGCCGCGGCGCAGCCGACCGTCGACCCGTACGCGGAGCTGAAGGCGAAGGTGCACCACGCGTGTATCGCCAAGCTCGGGCCGGAGCTCTACAAGCAGGACGGCGGGGAGCTCGGCGACCACGTGTACCGCGTCGTCACCGAGGAGCTCGCCGTCGCGGGCATGCCGCTGACGCGAGACGAGCGCCGCCAGCTCGTGCGCCAGCTGACAGACGACATCCTCGGCTACGGCCCGCTCGAGCCGCTTCTCGCCGACGACTCCGTCACCGAGGTGATGGTCAACGGGTGCGAGCGCGTCTACGTCGAGCGCGGCGGCAAGATCGAGCGCACGGCAATGCGCTTCGTCGACGACGAGCACCTGATGCGCATCATCGACAAGATCGTCTCGCAGGTTGGACGGCGGATCGACGAAGCCTCCCCGATGGTCGACGCGCGCCTCCCGGACGGCAGCCGCGTCAACGCGATCATCCCGCCGCTCGCTCTCAACGGTCCGACGCTGACGATCCGGAAGTTCGCGCGCGAGCCGTACACGGTGAACGACCTGATCTCGTTCGGCACGCTCTCGCCGCGCGCCGCGCAGTTCCTCGGCGCCTGCGTGCGCGGGAAGCTGAACGTGCTCATCTCCGGCGGCACGGGCACGGGGAAGACGACGACGCTGAACGCGGTGTCGTCGTTCATCCCGAACGACGAGCGTATCGTCACGATCGAAGATGCAGCCGAGCTGCAGCTGCAGCAGGAGCACGTGATCACGCTCGAGTCTCGGCCCGCGAACATCGAGGGGTCGGGCGAGGTGAAGATTCGCGAGCTCGTGCGCAACGCGTTGCGCATGCGGCCCGACCGGATCATCGTGGGCGAGGTCCGCGGCGCGGAGACGCTCGACATGCTGCAGGCGATGAACACGGGCCATGAGGGCTCGCTGACGACGATCCACGCAAACGCACCGCGCGACGCGCTCTCGCGGCTCGAGACGCTCGTGCTCACCGCGGGGGTCGACCTGCCGCACCGCGCGATCCGCGAGCAGATCGCAAGCGCGTTCGACCTCCTCGTGCAGATCCAGCGCCTCGTCGACGGCTCGCGGAGGATCAGCCACATCTCCGAGGTGATCGGGATGGAGTCCGACGTCGTGACGTTGCAGGACATCTTCGTCGCGACCCCGCCGCCCGAGGACGAGGCCGCGAGTGTCCGCCGGCTGCTCTCGCCACTGCGAGCCACCGGCCTGAAGCCGCACTTCCTCGACAGGCTCGCAGCGAACAACGTCGTGCTGCCGCCCGGCTTCTTCGGGGCCGACGAGGTCGACGTTCGCGCGGCGTTCTCGGTCGCGGGCTACGGAGGCATGCGATGAGGTGGCGGCGGGTCAAGCGGCCGTGGCTGCGCGTGCCGCCGCTCG
>JAFAHG010000061.1 GCA_019237315.1 Actinomycetota bacterium | reverse complement strand
CATGGCCGGCTGGCGCATCGGCTTCGTCCTCGGCAACGCGGAGATCGTCGCGCGCGTCAACGAGCTGAACGACCACACGCGCGTGGGCATCTACGCGCCGCTGCAGGAAGCCGCAGTCGCGGCGCTCACCGGGCCGCAGGATTCCGTGGCGGAGCGGTGCGCGACCTACCAGGCGCGCCGCGACCGCGTGGCTGCCGCGCTGCCGGAGCCGCCGGTCTCGGAGGGAACGTTCTACGTCTGGCTCCGCCTGCCGGAAGGCGTCACCGCCGAGCGGCTCCTCTTCGAGCACCTCGTCGCCGTCGCACCGGGGGAGGGCTTCGGGCCGAGCGGCGCCGGCTGGGCGCGGCTCTCGCTCGCCGTCGCGGACGAGACGCTCGCGCGCGGACTCGAGCGGCTGGCGCCCGCCCTCGCAGCGGCGTACGCATGAAGATCGGCATCGTCGTCCCGTTCTCCTGGTCGTACTGGGGCGGGGTCGTCGAGCACGCGGAGAACCAGGCGGACGCGCTGCGCGCGCGCGGGCACGAGGTGAAGCTCCTCATGGGGCACGACCCGCCGGGTGCGTTCACGCGTTTCCTGCATCCGCGTTCGGGGCGCCACGGCGACCTTCCGGCCGACGTGATTCCACTCGGTCGCTCGGTCGTCGTTCCCGCGAACGGATCGCTCCCGAACATCGTGCTGTCGCCGAGCGCGATCCTGCGCGTACGCGACGTGCTGCACGACGAGCGGTTCGACGTCGTCCACGTGCACGAGCCGATGACGCCCGTGATCGCGAACGCCGCGCTCTCCTTCGTCAAGTGCCCGGTTGTTGGAACCTGGCATGCGGCGGGAAACCTCGCCTGGATGCGAATCGCGCGGATGTGGTGGGGATTCCTCGACGAGCGGATCGACGCACGGCTTGCCGTGTCGCGGCTCGCTGCGCAGTCGGCGGCCCGGTGGCTCGGCGGCGAGTTCGAGATCGTCCCGAACGGCGTCGTCGTCCCCGAGCACGCAGATCCGGAGCACCGCGAGCACCACGTCGTCTTCATCGGCCGCCACGACGCGCGCAAGGGACTGC
The DNA here is from genome assembly GCA_019237315.1 of Actinomycetota bacterium. Lineage (GTDB taxonomy): Bacteria > Actinomycetota > Thermoleophilia > Gaiellales > Gaiellaceae > PALSA-600. The sequence continues at coordinate 1,799 of JAFAHG010000061.1, read as the reverse complement.
CCGTCCTCCTGCGCGCATGGCCCGAGATCCACCGCCGCACCGGGGCACGACTGCGGCTGATCGGCACCGACCCGTTGCAGTACCGCCTTCTGCGTTCGCGGCTGCGCACCGACGAAGCGGGGATCGACGTCCTCGGCATCGTGACGAACGAGGTACGCACCGCAGAGCTCGAGCGCGCGAAGGTGTTCGTGTCGCCTGCGCTCGGCGGCGAGAGCTTCGGGCTCGTGCTCGCAGAGGCTTTCGCGACCGCGACGCCGGTCGTCGCTTCCGACATCCCCGGCTTCGCCGACGTCGTCACCGACGACGCGGCGGTCCTCGTCCCGCCCGGAGACGAGGCCGCGCTCACCGAAGCGGTCTGCGCGCTCCTCGAGGACGAGCCGCGCCGCGTGGCGATGGGCCGCGCGGCACGCGCACTCGCGCAAGAGCGCTATGCGTGGAGCGACATCGCACGGCGGCTCGAGGAGACCTACGAGCGGGTCGCCGCGTGAAGCGCTTCGACTGGCGGATCCTCATCCCGCTGCCGTTCCTCGGCGTCGCGGTCGCGCTCCTCTGGTGGCGCGGGCCGGACTGGCACGCCGTCCGCGGCGCGTTCACGGTCGTCACGTGGGGATGGGTGCTCGCGGCGCTCGGCCTCAACCTGCTCTCCGTCGTCGTGCGCTCGCTCTGCTGGAAGACCGCGATCGGACAGGCGATGCCGCCCCCGCATCCCGGCTGGCGACTCGTCTTCGCGGCGTTCGGCGTTGGGCTCTTCGGGAACGTCGTGCTGCCCGGACGCGTCGGCGAGCTCGCGCGCGTCGCCGTTCTCGCGCGCCGTCTCCCGGGACGGAAGGGCATCTGGGCGACGCTCGTCGGATCGGTGTTCGCCCACCGCGCGTTCGACCTCTTCCCGGCGATGACGCTCGTCGCGTGGGTGCTCGTCTCGGCGAAGCTCCCGTCGTGGGCGTTCACGAGCTTCATCGTCGTGATCGCCGCAGGTGCCGCGCTCTTTGCGGCGGCGATCCTCACCGCGCGCAGCCACTCGACGCACCTCGAAGGTCTCGGTCGCATACGCCAGCTGCTCGCGCGCATCCGCTTCGGGCTCGCGATCATGCGCAAGCCGTTGCCGGCGATCACCGCCGGCGCGTTCCAGTTCGCGGGTTGGCTGTGCCAGCTCGCCGCGGTGTGGGCCGCGATGCGCGCCTTCCACATCTACCTTCCGCTTGCCGCAGCCGGTCTCGTGCTCGTGCTGATGAACGTCGCCACGATCTTCCCGCTCTGGCCCGGCAACGTCGGCCTCGTGCAGGCGGCGGTCGCGCTGCCGCTCGTGCCGTACGGAGTCGACTACGCGCGCGGCTTCGCGTACGGCATCGGCCTGCAGGCGATCGAGGCGTCGGTCGGTATCGGCATCGGGCTGATCTTCCTCGCGCGCGAAGGGTTCTCGTACGCGGCGCTCAAGGAGATCCCCGACGCGGAGTCGAGCGGAGAGGAGCTCGACGAGCCCGCGGAGGAGCTCGACGATGAGCGCACTCGCGTGCCCGGCTAGCCTCAAGGGAGTCCTCTCCGCCGCCGACGCCGCCGCGGCGCTCGTCGAAGGGCTTGGTGCCGCCGTCGCTCTGCCGGTTGCGGACGGCGGCGAAGGGACCGGCGACGTCCTCGGCGGCGAGGTGCGGGTCGCGCGCGTGTCGGATCCGTTCGGGCGGCCGGTCGACGCGCGGTGGTGGCTGCGCGACGACGGGACCGCGGTGGTCGAGTCGGCGGAGGCGATCGGGCTCGCGCTCGTCGAGGAGCTCGATCCGCTGCGTGCCTCGAGCGCGGGGCTC
>JAFAHG010000060.1 GCA_019237315.1 Actinomycetota bacterium | reverse complement strand
GACGGACGGCGTCGTGCGGCCGCCCTCGGCGTTCGGGATGACGGTCGGCTCGCCGCCCTCGAGGACGGCCATGCACGAGTTCGTCGTGCCGAGGTCGATGCCGATCGTCTTTGCCATGGGTCTCCTTGGTGGTGGAACTCAGAAAATATGAGTCCCTTTGTAGCAGATCCCTGAGGCTAGCGGACGGTGCCGATCAGGGCGCCTCCGGCGACGACGAGGACGGCCCCGAGCAGGAGGCGGCGCCCGACGCCCTCGGCCCCACGGAAGGCGACCGCCGCGAAGACCACGCCCCACAGCGACTCGGTTGCGACGAGGGGCGCGACGACGGTCACCCGCCCGTGGAAGTACGCCTCGAACAGGCAGAGGTAGGAGATGCCGAAGAGGATCCCCGCCGGCGCGAGCCGTCGCAGCTCGGCCCCGGTCGGGAACCGCCGGGCGGCCACGAGGGTGACGAGCGACCCGCCGAGCAGTGTCGCGACGGCCGCCGCGGCCGGCGTCGTGTGGGCATGGAGGGCGCGGACGAGGTTGTCGCGGATCGAGAAGAGCAGCGTTGCGCCGCCGGCGAATACGAGTCCCCGCAGGCGCAGATGCGCCGGCCGGGTCTGCTCGAACGCAAGCGCGACGCCGCCCGCGACGATCGCGAGCGCGCCGGCGAACAGCGCGAGGCTGAACGGCTCGCCGAGAAAGATGAGCGCGATCGTGACCGAGACGAGCGGCGCCATGCCGACCGCGACGGACGTCCGCGACGGTCCGATGTCGCGGATCGCGTACATGAACAGGATCGTCGAGCCCCCTGGCGCCATGAGCCCTGCGAGGAGGAACGGCCACGTGCCATGCGCGTCGTGGTGCGGCGCGGACGCGAGGAGCGCGATGACGAGACCCGGGATCTGCATCGCGAGCGCGGCGACGGCGGCCTGCGTCTCGCGCATTCCCCAGCGGATCGCGGCCGACGTCGCACCGAAGAACGCGGCGGACGCGACCGCGAGCAGGACCGCGGTCACGCCGGCCTCGCACGGCGGAGCACCCGGACGAGCGCATCCGCAGCGGCAGGCTCGGCGAGCGCGATCCCGCCCATGATGACCGCGCAGCCGCCCCAGCCGAGCGCGCCGAGCCGGTCGCCGGCGAGTGCGAAACCGAAGATCGCCGCCCAGACGGGCTCGAGCGCGAAGAGGAGCGCGGTGCGCGTCGCGCTCGTGCGGCGCTGTGCCCATGTCTGCACGAGGAACGCGAGCGCGCTCGCGAAGACGCCCGTGACGAGCAGTGCGCCCCACACGGTCCATCCGTGCGGGACCGTGAGCCGCGGCAGCGCGGCCAACCCGAGGACGACGAACGCAACAAGCATCTCCGCGAGCGTGAACGCGAGCGCGTCGTAGCGCGGCGCGTAGCGCTCCATCAGCACGATCTGCAGCGCGTAGACCGCAGCGCCGCCAAGAACGAGCAGGTCGCCGGTCGGCGAGCCGCCGTGGATCCCGGCGAGCATCGCGAGCCCCGCGCTTGCAACGACGACGCCGCCCCATGCCGCCCCGGCGACGCGGACACGGAAGAACGCGAACGCGAGAAGCGGTGTCAGGACGACGTACATCCCCGTGACGAAGCCCGCACCCGAGACGCTCGTCCGCTGGAGACCGAGTGTCTGCAGCGCGTACCCGGCCGCCAGCAGCCCGCCTGCGATCGCCGCCGCAACCACGCCGTCACGGCCGAGCTTGCGCAGGCGCGCAGCCGCCGGCGGCGCCAGCGCAACCGACGCGATCGCGAATCGCAGCGCGAGAAACGGGAACACCGGATAGCCGGCGACCGCGTCCTTGACCTGCACGAACGTCACGCCCCACACGGCGGTGACGAGCACGAGCGCGAGCAGCGCGACCATGGCCCAAAGCTACGCTGCCCCGGCGATGCAGGTGCTCGACACTCTCGGTCGGCCCGTCCGCGACCTGCGCATCTCGGTCACCGACCGTTGCAACTTCCGGTGCGTGTACTGCATGCCGAAGGAGGTCTTCGGACGCGAGTACGAGTTCCTCCCGCGCGGCGAGCTCCTTTCGTTCGAAGAGATCGCACGCGTCGCACACGTAGCGGCATCGATCGGCGTCACGAAGGTGCGCGTCACGGGCGGCGAACCGCTCGCACGGCGTGACCTCGAGCGGCTCATCGCGATGCTCGCGGAGCTCCCGGTCGACCTGACGCTGACGACGAACGGCGCGCTTCTTGCCGCGAAGGCACGCGTGCTCGCCGAGTCGGGCCTGCAACGGGTGACGGTGAGCCTCGACGCGCTCGACGACGCGACGTTCCGCGCGCTGAACGACGTCGACTTTCCGGTCACGCGCGTGCTCGAGGGCATCGACGCCGCACGGGACGCCGGACTTCCGGTCAAGGTCAACTGCGTGGTCAAGCGCGGTGTGAACGAGCAGGAGATCGTTCCGCTCGCGCGCTTCTTCCGCGAACGCGGAGACACGTTGCGCTTCATCGAGTACATGGACGTCGGCAGCACGAACGGCTGGCGCACAGACGACGTCGTGGCCGCGAAGGAGATCGTCGCGCTGCTCGACCGCGAGTTCGGCGTCGAGCCCGTCGAGCAGGCGTACCGCGGCGAGGTCGCGCGCCGCTACCGCTACCGCGACGGGGGCGAGGTCGGCGTCATCGCGTCGGTGACGCAGCCGTTCTGCGGCGACTGCACCCGCCTGCGCCTCTCGGCGGACGGCCGCCTCTACACCTGCCTGTTCGCGACGCGCGGCGACGACGTCCGCGGCGCGCTGCGGAGCGGCGCGACCGACGACGAGCTCCGCGACCTCCTGACCGGCCTCTGGCGCGCCCGCGGGGACCGCTACTCCGAGCTCCGCACGGCCGAGAGCGCATCCGATCCGAAGGTCGAGATGAGCTACATCGGCGGCTGATCCGTTCCGTGCAGGGGTTTTTCGAGCGGCAGCAGCGGAAGTTACAATTCCCGTATGTCTTCCGTCCTGGCAGCAGGACGCCGACACCTGCCGCGCGGCTGGGCTGACTTCGCCCGTCAGATCGCGATCTGGTTCGGCTTCCTCGCCGTCTACCAGATCGCGCGCGGGCTCGCCGACCGGCATCCCGCGCGGGCGTTCGCGAACGGCGACTGGGTCGTCAACTTCGAGACCCACTTCACGCACCGCCTGTACGAGCTCACGCTGCAGCAGTTCGTCGACCAGCGCGGCTGGCTCGAGAAGCTCGTGTCGTGGACCTACTGGAACTCCGAGTTCACGGTGCTCGGCATCGCGCTTCTCTGGGTGTACTTCCGCCGGCACGAGTACTTCCTGCGCTTCCGCAACTCGGTGCTGCTCGCAAACGTGCTCGGTCTGTTCGGGTACGTCTTCATGCCGACGGCGCCGCCGCGACTCCTCGGCGTCGGCTTCGTGAACGCGCACACGGATGGGCTCGTCCAGCTCGCGGCGAACCCTTACGCGGCGATGCCGAGCCTCCACGCCGCCGACTCGCTGATCGTCGGGGTGGTGCTCGCGCTCGTCGTCCGCCACTGGTGGGCGAAGGTCTTCTGGTGCATCTGGCCCGCGTGGGTCTGGTTCGTCGTGATGGCAAGCGGCAACCACTTCTGGCTCGACTGCCTCGCCGGGGTCGGCGTCGCGCTCATCTCGATGGGCGCCGTCTTCGGGCGCGACCTGCACCGCGCCCTCGCCGTTCGCCGAGCCTGACCTGCCGCCCGGCGACGGCAGACGGTCGTTCCGGAGGGACGGTGCTACGGTCCAGGCCGTGAGCAGAGCGGCCGCGATCAAGCAGGGCTACACGACCGGCGCACGCACCCTCGCTTCCCGTTCGATCCTCGGCCTCGCGAAGACGCGTGTCACGCCGAACGCGCTCACGACGGCCGGCGTCACGCTCTGCGGGGTCGCGGCGGTGCTCGTCCTGTTCGAGAACCGAAACGAGATCCTGTTCTACTGGCTGGCCGCCGTCGTGTTCGTGGCCGGATCGGTGCTCGACATACTCGACGGCGCCCTCGCGCGGGCCGGCGGGAAGACGACGCCCTTCGGGGCGTTTCTCGACTCGACGACCGACCGCGTCAGCGAGGGCTTCGTGCTGACCGCAATTGCCTACGTCTTCGCGCGTCACGGCCGCGACGTGTTCGTCGCCGTGACGATGGCCGCCGTCGCCGGCTCGTTCCTCGTTTCGTACACGCGCGCCCGCGCGGAGGCGCTCGGGCTTCGCGGCGACGTGGGCATCGGCTCACGCGCCGAGCGCGTCGTCGTCATCACCGCAGGTCTCGTCCTGGCGCCCTGGGGGGTGCTGCCGTGGGCGATCGTCGTCCTCACGCTGACCGCGTGGGTGACCGTCGCCCAGCGTGTCCTGCACGTCCGCAAGCAACTCTTGGAGGCGAATTCACGTGAGTGAGCAGAACGGTTCGTCCAACGGGCACGTGCGCTCGGAGGACAAGGTCCGCGTGGCGATCGTCGGCGTCGGCAACTGCGCCAACTCGCTGCTGCAGGGCGTCGAGTACTACAAGGACGCGCCGGACGACCAGTTCGTCCCCGGCCTGATGCACGTCAACCTCGGCGGCTACCACATCCGCGACGTCGAGTTCGTCGCGGCGTTCGACGTCGTCAAGGGAAAGGTCGGCGAGGACCTCGCCGACGCGATCTGGGCGCATCCGAACGACACGATCAAGTTCGCCGACGTGTCGAAGACCGGCGTGAAGGTCTCGCGCGGCATGACGCACGACGGCATCGGCAAGTACCTCTCGCAGGTCGTCGAGAAGGCCCCCGGCGAGACGGACGACGTCGTCGGCATCCTCAAGGAGCGCAACGTCGACGTCGTCGTGAACTACCTGCCGGTCGGATCCGAGGAAGTGACGAAGTGGTACGCCGAGCAGATCCTCGCCGCGGGTTGCGCGATGGTGAACTGCATGCCGGTGTTCATCGCGCGCGAGCCGTACTGGCAGCGCCGGTTCGAGCAGGCCGGTTGTCCGATCATCGGTGACGACATCAAGTCGCAGGTCGGCGCGACGATCACGCACCGCGTCCTGACCTCGCTCTACCGTGAGCGCGGTGTGCATCTCGACCGCACGATGCAGCTGAACGTCGGCGGCAACTCGGACTTCCTCAACATGCTCGAGCGCGAGCGGCTCGAGTCGAAGAAGATCTCGAAGACGAACGCCGTCACGTCGATGCTCGACTACGACCTCGGCGCGAAGAACGTGCACGTCGGCCCGTCCGACTACGTGCCGTGGCTCACCGACCGCAAGTGGGCGTACATCCGCATGGAGGGCTCGTCGTTCGGCGACGTGCCGCTCAACATCGAGCTCAAGCTCGAGGT